>JACMIU010000715.1 GCA_014380985.1 Armatimonadota bacterium
ACGTGTAAAAGTTCAGAATAGGCGCGTCCATTTTGTAGCGGAAGCAACGCCGCCCGTTTTCCGTCCATTCTTTTTGCAGATAGCCGGGGGCAAGCGCGATTTGACCCGGCACGGTGCGAACCGTGGCTTCAAAATCAATCCAATCGGCGTCGTCGCTGATGTACGGGTTTTGCCGTGCCGCCTTATCGGATACAGGGGCGCGACGCGGTCGGGGCGGCAAACCCTGCTTCTTGCGCTCGGATTCATCGCCTATCTCACTCTCTGACCGGTAGCCGATATGCGGGGCGGGCATCGTCAAAAACGTGCCGTTCGCGGCAATATCGGTGTTCAAGTTGTCGTTCGGAAAGCCGGTCTTCTCGTAGGCAAGGTCGAACGTCAGCGTGGTGGTTTCGCCCGGTTGAAGCGGGCGCGACAGGGTATACGTGCGAAAGCCGATGCGCGTATCGGTGATACCGGCGCGGGCGGGGATTCCCCATTCCATCTTTTTTACCACGTAGTCGTTGTTGAAATCCAGCGCGACTTCGCTAATCGGCACAGCGGTTTTGTTCTTCAGGATATAGGTTCCGGCGACCGTGTACTGCCGCCGTTCGGGGTAGAGCGAAACATCAAGCGAAACGCCGGTGATACGCGGCATCGGCTTTTTTGCCCATGTCGCCTTGTAATCGCGCTCGTATTTCGCGCTTAGTTTCAGCAAGTCTTTGCCGGAATCGTAGTCGTTCAAAACATCGGTGTTGTATGTGTTGAACGCGCCCGCGCCGACCCACGCCAGACCGGCGACACCGGCGATAATCGCGCCCACGGTTCCCACGCCGTTTTTGCGCCACCGCTCCAGCGGGCTTGTCGCCGTGCCACGCACCCACAGTTTCCGCGCCGCGACCAGCAGTAGCACCGCGAACGCCAGCCAGTACAGGTTCCACCAAACCAGCGGCGCGACAAACGGCCCGAAGCCGTTCATATCCGAATACGTTACGCTCGGCGTGGAACCGAACAGATACAACTGCCGCTCGAAACCGAGTGCCTCCAGACCGATAAACACGCCGTAAAGCAAAATCATGCACAAATGCCCGACCGCTTTGTTGTTCACCAGCGAATGAATGAAGAACGCGAGAAACGTCAGCGCGACCACGTGCGGGAAAATATCGCCGAACAGGAAGGCGATATACAAACCCGGTTCATAGTGGAAGTAGCCCTTCACCGTTTGTATGCCCATGCCGGTCACCATCAGCACGAAGTTCAGGACAATCAGCATCGTTATCACCGCCGCGATTTTCGACAGCATCATCGCGCCAGTCGGAACCGGCGTCGTGTCGGCTATCTGGTCTACGCGCAAAACCCGCTCGCGCCACGTCAGTTCGCCGGAGTAGAACGTAATCAGCACGATGAAAAACACGCTGAACCCGGTCGCAATCGAATCCGCCATCACGCGGGTAACGGGGTAAATCGGCGTGTCGTACACTTCGTCGGAGGTGGACGCAATCGTTATGAGCAGAATCATCCCGGCGACGGTGATCACGATAAACGGAATGCCGGTGACGATTTCGCGCAGGTAGAAGCCGGTGAGGCGCAAAAAGGCGCGGAACGCTCCCGCCGGTTCGGGCGCGGAAATCAACGGGCGCGATGCCATTGGCAACGGTTGCGGCGCGAAGCGATTTTCCGTGCGCCTACTCCACGTGATGCCGGTTTTGGCGAACGCGAACAGTTGGTAGCCGACGCCCATCACGGCGGCGGCGATAGCGAGCCAGAACAAACGGTTGCCCAGCACGTAGCCAGTTAAAGGAATCAGGTTGTTGTTCTGCTCGGCGACCGTCCAGTAGCGCGTGATGCGAACCGCCGCCGTAATGCCGAACGGATCAACAATCGCTCCCACGGTGTCGTTATTGAACGCGGTTATCAGCGTGATCGAGACCGCCCAAGCGACGAAAAGCACCACCGACTGTGCATAAATCGCCAGTAGGTTGCGGGTAATCGCACCCCAGACAAAGAAAAGCGCACCGACGAAAAGCAGGTTGGGAAGTAGGAAAACGCCGATAAACGACAGGTAGGCATCGGCACGGAACGCACCGAACGTGCCTTCCGCTACCCACGGCGCGAAGGTCGCCAGCAAGATGCCGAGCGGAACCGCCAGAAAAACAAACGCCGTGACGAGGTACGAGCCGAAAAATCGCCCCAGAAAATAGCCCGCCTTGCCAACGCCGGTGGTGAAAAACAGTTCGTGCGCGTTCGCCTCGAAGTCGCGGTACACGGCGGTTCCCATCGTCGCCGACAAAATCATGCCGCCCAGCACCGTGAAAATGTTACCCACAATAAAAATGGTGTAAGGGGAGTTGGCTTTCACGGCTCCCCCACTACCGAAACTGACCGACGCATCGCTGGTCATGGTGGCGAAAACCAGCCCGAACAACGCGGCGAAAAACGCATAGGTAGACACCTGCCGGAACTTGAGCCGCAGTTCAAAAAGAAGCACTGTGAAGAAGCCGTTCACTGCGCCCCCATCCTTTCCCGTGCCGCTAAGTGCGTGTGATAAAAGTAGGCGTCCTCAAGGTCGGCGTCCACGCTTGTAAAGCCGTCGCCGGGGTCGGTCTCGTCGTAGATAAAGACCACCGGCTTCCCCCCGACAAGCCGGGTCGAGACCACGTTGTGCCGTTCGTGCGCCACTGCGAGTTCGCTTTTCTCCCAAACGCGCCGGTAGATTTTGCCCTGCACGGCGGCGATTAACTCTTCCGGTTTGCCCTGCGCGATCACGCGACCATGTGCGATAATCGCGGTTTTCTCGCACAGTTCGCGCACGTCCTCCACGATATGCGTGGACAAAATCACGATCACGTTTTCGCCGACTTCGGAAAGCAGGTTCAAAAAGCGGTGTCGCTCGGTGGGGTCTAAGCCCGCCGTGGGTTCGTCCACGATTACCAGCGACGGATTGCCCAGTAGCGCGATGGCGACGCCGAGGCGTTGGCGCATTCCGCCCGAAAAACCGCCGACATTCTTGCCGCGCACGTCGTACAGATTAACCTGTGCCAACAGATACCGCACCGATTCTCCGCGCTCTTTGGCGTTCGTGATGCCCTTCAGTTCGGCGAAATGGTGAAGCGTGGCTTCGGCGGACAAACCGGGATAAAAGCCAAACTCCTGCGGCAGGTAGCCGAGCCGCGCCCGCATCGCGTCCTTGTTTCGCAGAACGTCCATGCCGTCAAAGGTTATGGTGCCGAAATCGGGGTCTTGGAGCGTGGCGATGGTTCGCATCAGGCTGGATTTGCCCGCGCCGTTCGCGCCGAGCAAGCCGAACAAGCCGGTCGAAATCGAAAGCGTCACACCGCTCAGGGCGCGAACGCCGTTCGGGTAGGTTTTTGTCAGGTTGTCAATCAGCAGGTTGATGAGAGAATACGACCTTTCGGGAGGATGGGCGCGGTTCTTTAGCGGGGCGCGGGAAAACGAGATGCTTCATTGTACAGCAAGCGCGGTATTTTGCTAAGGGGCGTTGCGGTATACTGTCGGTGGGATACTAACTATGCCCGTTGCCGCTACTCTACAGAAAACCAACGCCCGACCGCGAGCCGCCGCGAAGTCATTCCCGAACCGCGCCCGTTATCTGTCTTTCGAGGATTTTTTGCGGAAAGACTTCGGCGAAAAACACGTCGAATGGGTGCAGGGCAAGGCACAAAAGTTACCATCCGTTTTCCTTGACCATGCGGAGTTGTGCGCCTTTCTTCGCGTCTCGCTGGGCGTATTCGCTGAAGTTCACGAACTTGGCAGGGTGTATGGGCGTCCGCTTCTCATGCGATGCGATAGCACTTTACCCGCCCGATGCCCCGACATCCTGTTTGTTAAAACCGAGAACTTGACCCGCGTCACCCGCGAGTATCTGGACGGAGCCGCCGACTTGGTAATTGAAATCGTCAGCGAGGAAAGCCGTTCCCGCGACCGAGGCGCGAAGTTCAACGAGTACGAAGCCGGGGGCGTCGGCGAATACTGGATATTAGACCCGGCACGAAACCGCGCCGAGTTTTAT
>JACMIU010000716.1 GCA_014380985.1 Armatimonadota bacterium
GGTGCAGGAAAATATCGCCGCTCTCGGCGCGACCGTTGCCGCCGCCGAAGCCGATTTGCAAGCCGCCCGCACACAGGTCAAGGACTTGACGCTCCGTTCGCCGCTCACCGGTTTGGTGGCGACGCGGCAAGCCGAACCCGGCGCAGTTGTGTCGCCGACCACGCCGTTACTTTCGGTGCAAACGGTGAGCCGGTTGTGGGCAACCGTGGGTGTGCCGGAAGACACGGCGCGGCGAATCGCCCCCGGTCAGTCGGCGACCGTGACGCTTGATGCGTTCCCCGGCGAACGGTTCACCGGGCGTATCGAGCGGATTCTGCCCGCCGCCGACCCGCAAAGCCGCCAGTTCACCGTGCGCGTCGCCCTCGACAACAGTCGTTCACGGTTGCGCCCCGGCACGTTCGCCCGCGTCTCGTTCGTGACGCAAAAAGCAACCGGCGTTTTAACCGTGCCGCCCGAAGCCGTGAAGGAAGCCAAAGACGAAAAGTTTGTTTTAGTGGCGGGCGCGGACAACACGGCGCAGAAACGCCCGGTGAAAACCGGCTTGTCCGACGACAAAGGCGTCGCCGTGACCGGCGACCTGCGCGAAGCCGAAAATGTCATCATCTTAAGCCAGCGCGACGTGAAACCCGGCGCGAAGATTCGCACCGCGAACGACAAGGCGAAAACCGCCACAAACAATAGCAAGGAAATCGGGAAATGAATATCGCCGCTTTTTCCGTGACGCGCCCGGTGGCGGTCACGATGCGGATTCTGGCATTGGTGCTTCTTGGCGCGGTTTGCTATTTGCGTCTGCCGGTAGACCTCCTGCCCAACGTTTCGATTCCGACCGTGGTGGTGACCACGAACTGGCCCAACGTCGCCCCCGAAGAAATCGAAACGCAAATCACGCGCCCCCTCGAACGCGCCGTGTCGTCGGTTCCCGGTTTAGCCGAAGTGTCGTCCACCACCGATGAGGGCGTTTCGCGGGTGCGCGTACAGTTTCAGTGGGGCGTAGATGTCGGGCAGGGCGCGGTGGATATTTTGCAACAGGTGGAACGGGCAAAGCGTTCGTTCCCCGTGGATCCGACCTTAGAGAACCCGATTGTCACCAAGTACGACCCGTCGCAAACCCCGATTCTGGTCTACGGCGTGTCGGGCATTTCGGACACGATTCGCCTCCGTACCCTGTTAGATAACGACATCGCGCCGGTCTTAGAAAGCGCGAACGGCGTGGCGGCGGTCACGGTAACGGGCGGCGAGGAACGGGCGGTACTGGTGGAAGTTGACCCGGAAGCATTGCGGGCGCGAAACCTGTCGCTCCAGCAAATCTCGGACGCCATCGGGCGCGAAAACCTGAACGTGCCGGGCGGGATCGCCCGAACGTCGAACACGGAACTCACGATTCGTTCGCTCGGATTGTTCGCGTCGCCGGACGAAATCGGTGCGGTTCCCGTGGTGAACGTGCGCGGGCAAGCCGTGCGGGTGCGCGATGTCGCCACGGTGCGCGACGCGGCGGCGGAGACGCGCATTTACACGCG
Source organism: Armatimonadota bacterium (assembly GCA_014380985.1). GTDB lineage: Bacteria > Armatimonadota > Armatimonadia > Armatimonadales > Armatimonadaceae > JACMIU01. The sequence goes on from JACMIU010000716.1 coordinate 1,518, forward strand.
GCTGAACGGCGAACCGGCGGTCGGGCTATCCATCGTGCGGCAAAGCGGGGCGAACACGCTTTCCACCGTGAAAGACGTGCTGGTGAAGTTGGAAACGGTCAAGAAGCAGTACCCCGAACTCAAGTTCGGACTCGCCTACGATCAGTCACGCTTTATCGGGCAGTCAGTGTCGCGGGTGCAGGAGGACGGCGTTATCGGGGCGACGCTCGCCGTGGTGATTTTGTTGTTCTTTCTGCGAAACGTCCGCTCCACGCTCGTGGTCGCGCTTTCGATTCCGATTTCGATTATCTCCACGTTCGCGCTGATTTACCTCTGCGGGTTCACGCTCAACACGATGAGCCTTGCCGGTCTCGCGCTGGCGGTCGGCTTGATTGTGGATGACGCCGTGGTGGTGCTGGAGAACATTTTCCGGCACATGGAGCGCGACAAGAAGCGGGCGGCGGAAGCGGCGGTTTCGGGAACACAGGAAATCCTGTCCGCCGTGGTCGCCTCGACCGTGACGATTATCATCGTGTTTTTGCCGCTACTGCTGATTCGTGGGCAAGCCGGGCAGATGTTCACGCAACTCGCTTTAGTCGTGATTTTCTCTATCGCCGTGTCGCTTCTGGACGCCGTGACCGTGGTTCCGATGTTGGCGTCGCGGTTTATCGAATCGAAGGCGTATCAGGGCGGACAGGACGAGGCACTGAAAAACGACAAGTCGCTACTCGGTCGGTTCTTCCGCTTCGCGGGGGCGAAGTTCGATGCCTTAGACACTTCTTATCACCGCGGCTTGCAGTGGGCGTTGAAGCACCGCTGGCAGGTGGTCGGCGGTGCGTTTGGGATTACCGGGGCGTCGTGCTTCCTGATTCCCTTAATCGGAACCGAACTGATGCCGCAAACCGACAGCGGCGATTTGCAACTGCGCCTCAAACTGCCGATTGGCACGAGCCTTGCCACCACCGACGCGGTGATGAAACAGGCGGAGAAAATCCTCGCGGACAATCCGAACGTCGAAACCGTGTTCTCGGCGGCGGGAACCAACCTTTCGATTCGCGGCGTCGGCGCGACGCTGGATCCGAATCAGGGCGCGGCGATTGTGAAACTCAAGCCGGAGCGCAAATCGTCCACGCAGGACGTGATTGGCGAACTGCGAAAGAAATTAAGCGCGATTCCCGGCGCGAACCCGAATATCACGCCGATTGACTTGGTGACGCAAACGCTGACCGGCGGCAACCAGAACATCGAAGTCGTGATTTTCGGCGAATCGCTCGAAGAGTTAGCGAAACAGTCCAAAGTCGTACAGGAAAAACTGCGCGACGTGCGCGGACTTCAGAACGTGGATGTCAACTGGCAGGACGCCACGCCCGAACTACAGTGGCGCGTGGATCGGGACAAAGCCACGTCGCTCGGCTTGTCGTTCCGCAACGTCGCCGGAACCATAAACGCCGCTACCAACGGCAATATCGCATCGTACTATCAAGAGAACGGCTATCAGTACCCGATTCTGGTGCAACTGCCGGAATCGCGCCGCAAAACCGTGGAAGATTTGCTATCGCTTCCGCTTCGCCCCGACCTGTTAGCAGGGAACAACGGCGTCCTGACCGGCAACTTGGCGGGCGTCGCGCCCCCCCCGAATATCGAACTGCGGCAAATCGCCCGTGCTTCCCGCGAAACCGGTCCGAGCGAAATTACCCGGCTCAACCGGCAACGTTATATCGCCGTCACCGGAACGCCCGAAGGTCGGTCGGAAAGCGAGATTCAGGACGAAATCACGCAGCGCATGGGTAGCGTGAAACTGCCCGACGGCTACCGGTGGGACTTTGGCTCGGCGCAAAAGCGGCGGGCGGAAGAGTTCGCGGGCATGGGAACCGCCGTGTTCCTCGCCATCGCCCTGATCTATATGGTGTTGGCGTCGCAGTTCGAGTCGTTTATTCACCCGTTCACGATTCTGCTCTCGGTTCCGCTGGCGATTACCGGCGTGATTATCGCGCTATTCTTATCGGGGCGGGCGTTCGGGCTAACGGCGTTTATCGGCGTATTGCTTCTCGTCGGCATCGTGGTCAAGAACGGCATTTTGCTGATTGACTACACGAACCAACTGCGCGAACGCGGACGAACCCGCGACGAGGCGGTTTTAGAAGCAAGCCCGACACGGCTTCGCCCGATTCTGATGACAAGCCTCGCGGCGGGTTTCGGCATGGTTCCGCTCGCGCTGGGCTTGGGGGAAGGCTCGGAAACGCAAGCCCCGCTCGCAACGGCGGTGGTGGGCGGGCTGACGACCTCCACGGTCTTGACCCTGTTTGTCGTGCCAGTGGTCTACACCCTGTTCGACGACCTCGCCCGCAAACTGCGCGGGGGCAAGGATGCCGACAAAGACTTGGCACGTCCCCCGGCGATTATCGAGCCGTCGGTGGAGTCCGTGGAGCGTGAGCCACAGTACGCGGGTAAGTCCGGCGCGAGCGAATACGCGGAGCCGCTACCGAAGGGGGAACCCGTTGAGCGAAGATAACAAGGGCGGCAGTGAGGGCAACGACGATACTCACGCCGCCGTGATTGAGCAGATGCTACCGGAAATCGCCCGCCGTTTGTTCACTGTTTCGCCGGAGTCGCCGCTTGCCGAGCTGCCGAACGCACAACTCAAAGTGTGTAGTTCGCTCCTCAACGGTTGGCGCACGATGTCGCAGATCAGCGAGGAGATGCACATTTCCGTCAGCGCGGTGACACAGATTGCTGACCGATTGGAAAAGGCGGGTATGGTGTGCCGTTTCGCGGAAAGCGACGCGGCACACGGCGACCGACGCGTCCGCCACCTCGCGCTAACGCCGCACGGCGAATCGCTGATGCTCTCGCGGCGTGACGAACGCCGCGAGCGCGTCGCCGCCGCATTGTCGCACCTGTCGCCGGGCGAGCAGGAAGCGGTGCGCGGCGCACTCGACTTGCTCTTGGCGGCGAGCCGAAAGTAAATCCATTATATTTGCCACTCTACAAATACTCGGACGTTGAAACGTCCGAGTATTTGTAGAGTGGCGCGTCATCGAAAACCGGCATTTTACGGTACACTCCCCTGTGACCGATCCCGATTTCGACCTTGATACCTATGCCGCCCGGTGGAGCGAATCCATACACGCCGCCCTTTCGACCTACACGCCGCCCGCCGATGCCCCACCCGCCGTGCTTCACGAAGCCATACGCTACTCCCTGTTCGCGGGGGGCAAGCGACTACGCCCCCTGCTCTGCGTCGCCGGGGCGGAAGCGGTGGGCGGTACAGGCGAAATCGTGCTACCGACCGCCGCCGCGCTGGAAATGATCCACACGTTTTCCCTGATTCACGACGATTTGCCCGCGCTTGATAACGACGATTTGCGCCGGGGAATCCCGACCCTGCATAGAGCGTTCCCCGAAGCGATAGCGATTTTAGCGGGAGACGCCCTGCACACGCTGGCGTTCGCGGTGATCGCCACGCACCAAACCGGTAGCGCGGACGCCGTGCTTCGCGTCATACGACTACTCGCGGACGCCTGCGGCGAACGCGGTATGGTCGGCGGGCAGGTAGACGATATACTACACGAACGCCAACCGATAGATGCTAAAACGTTGCGTTCAATTCACGAGCGAAAAACCGGTGCGCTTTTGTCGGCGTCGCTACTTTCCGGCGCGGTTTTATCCGGCGCGACGCCCGCGCAGGAAGCCGCGCTAACGCGGTGCGGCGAACAAATCGGTATCGCGTTTCAAATCGTGGACGATATTTTGGACGTGACTGGCGACGACGCCACCCTCGGCAAACCCGCCGGTTCCGACGAAAAGTTAGACAAGGCGACGTACCCGAAACTGTTTGGACTGGACGAGTCGCGCCGCCTCGCGCACCAAGCCGCAGAAAACGCGGAAAACGCGCTTACCGGGTTCGGTGCGAGTGCCGACCCGCTCCGCGCATTCGCCCGCTTCGTAGTCCAGCGCAACACTTAACCCTTTTGATGTTTAATCCGAAAACGTTTGCGGTACTAATGTATCACGCCATCAGAAAACGTTTTCTGAATCATGGAGAACAGAAACACGGCGCGAGCGGAGCGACGATGCAGACGCGCCCCTGCTGACTTTGCCCATTGCCGGGCTACCTGACCTTCTGCAAAGGAGTAGAGAAATGAACCGTGTATCTCGGCGCGATTTCGCGTCCCGTTTGTTATCGTTTGTCGGTGTCGTTGCCGTTGCGGGGGCGGTGCTGACAAGCGTCTCGCCCGCGTTCGCGCAAGGACGCAACCCGTTTTCGTGGCCCTTCGCCTCGGACAGCATCTGGAACACCCCGATTCACACCTCCGCGAACTACGGCTGGGCGGGTTTCGAGGGGGAACCTGACTGGGCGTATAGCACCGAACTGGAATACATCGCGTATGTGGACGACAACACGCCGTATGTGCAAACGTACTTTCCCGGCTACCCGTATCGCAACGACGGAAACGACCTGAACTGGATCGGCTCGGTGCGCGTTCCCGGTTGGCTGTATATCGGTGACATAAC
>JACMIU010000717.1 GCA_014380985.1 Armatimonadota bacterium
CCGACACGCAAAACGTTGTGTCGCGCCGCGCTATCGAACGCCTCGGCGCGAAGGAGGAAGGCACACTGCGGGCGCACATGATTTTGCACAATGGCAACCGCCGCGACACCGTTTACTACAGCATTTTGGCGGACGAATGGACAAACGAAGTCAAGGCACATCTACAAGCCTTGTTAAGACCGAATGCCTAATTCCTGCACCGCGTTTTCCACCGCTTGCGTTTGGCGGCGAATCGTTTCCGCGACATCGGCGACGCTTCCGGCTTGCGCTTCGGCATTTAGTCCGGCAACTGTGGGCGAGACGCGAAGGGCGGCGATACTGCTTTGCGCCGACCGGAACGCCTGATAGACCAGTTCGCTCTCGGCTTCGATACGCTCCGCAAGCGCAGTCATGGCATCGGCACGGCGCGAACGCTCGGACAGTAGCGCGAGGCTTTGCTCCAGAGCGGCGCAGGTGGCGGGGTCGGCGGCACGTTCGGCACGGGTGCGTAGCGCGTCGGCTTCGGCGCGAAGCGATTCCGGCGAAGCCGACGCTGACGCGGTGGCGATTTCGGCGCGAACGGCGTCCAACCGTTCGCTGCTTTCGAGAAGCGCAGCGAGTTGCTCCATCTGTTCGCGGCGCAGTTCGGGCGATAGGTAATCGGTAGCGGTTGTTGGTAACAAGCCTGTCACGGCGTCCGCGTAGGCGCGTTCGTGCCGGGTGCGGGCAACGGAGTACAAGGCATCGGGTATCGCCCGGTCAATCACGACGTCGTAGGCAACGGTGCGGGCAAGGGCGCGGTTCACCCCTTGTGCATACGACCAAAAGCCAAGCGCGGACGCGATGAGTAGCACGGCGGCGAACGCCCATAGCCCGAAGCGGAGCGAAACTACCGCCGCGAAAATCCCGACCATAGCCACCACGGGAAGCGGAATAGGCGCGTCGGCGGACGGTAGCGCGGCAATTTTCGCCCGAAGGTCGCGGCGTAGCAATGCTTCACTGGCCGGTAACTCAGGCTCTCTTACTTGGAAGGTAAACAGCGCGTTTTTACTAACCGGTGGAGCGGCGATCAGTTCGCGCAGGTAGTCCCACACCCGGTCTTTGAGACCGGGCGCGAGCGCGTTCACCCACTCCCTTATCGCTGCGTCGCTACTCGTTTCTTCCATCGGTTTACATCGCCGCGTGAATCACCGGGCGACGCTTCAGTTCCGGCTCGGCGATTCGTAAAACCTCCCGCGTCACCGGGGCAATATCGCCGCTTCCCGTCAGCAGATAGCGGAGCGCGAACAGGAGCGGGCTACCCTCACCCCAGTTGAAGTACGCATGCGGGGTTTTGCCGGTCGCGTCGCGGATGTACAAAAGCGTCGCCGCGATGCCGTTCGGAATCGCCGTCGCGTCCACCCGCAAAACGCGGTAGCCGGAAATCTCCACGCCGCGAATGCGCGTGTCCCCCTCAAACTCCGAAGCGTCGCGCACATAGATTTCCATAAACAAAATCGGCGCGTCGGGCGATAAACCGTGGTCGTGTCGGGCATCCCGCTCCTCGCGCTCGTACTCGCGGGCATCGCGGGTTTCCGGCGCGTTCGGCACGACGCGAATCATTTCCTTTTGCCGCATCGCCATCGTCAATATCCGTTTTGCCGCGTCATCCACGAGAATCGTTCCGGCGCGAAGTTCGAGCGACCGAAACACCCGCGACAAAAGCGACACGGCAATAATCGAGAAGATAAAGAACGACGCGATTTTCACGCCGTCCGGTCGCTCATAGACATTGACGCCGGTCGTGTACGCGAACACCAGCGAAACGAAGCCAAAGAAAAGCCGACGAATCATCGGTTCTTTTTTTCGCGCCGCCGCGATAGTCACGGCGACCGCCGCCGATGTCATCAGCACCAAAACCCCGGTGGCATACGCCCCGCCTTGCGCGTCAACGTCCGCTTTGAACGCTATCGTGACCACAAACGCAATCGCGGTAAAAATCAGTACGAGGGGTCGGTTTGCCCGCGTCCATTCGGGAGCCATGCCGTAGCGTGGCAGATAGCGCGGCACGATATTGAGCAATCCCGCCATCGCCGACGCGCCCGCGAACCACAAAATCGCAATCGTGGAAGCGTCGTACACCGTGCCGAAAGCGTTGCCGAAAAACTGGTACGCAAGGTACGCAAGGGCGCGACCGTTCGCCTCCCCCTTGCCTTGCAGTTCCGCGCCTTTTTCGTCAACCCGCGCCGCCGAAAACGCGCCTTCGGGAATCAGAACCGTGGTGATGATGGACGACGCGATGAGGTAGACGCTCATAATCAGCGCGGCGGTCAGAAGCAGCTTGCGCGTGTTTTTGATTCGTCCGGCAGGGTTCGCCTCCGTGTCGGACGGGTCGCCCTTCACCATCGGCATCACGGCGACACCGGTTTCAAACCCCGACAAGCCGAGCGCGAGTTTCGGAAACACAAGAAGTGAGATAGCGACCATCATCAAAGGATTGCCCCCGCCCCATTTCGGTTCCGATAGTCGCGTTATCCAAGCCCCTAAACCCGTTCCCGGCGATGGCGTTCCGCTCGCGGCGAACACCTCGATCAAACCACGTCCGACCACCACCGCGTTCAAGCCCAGATAGATGATCACCAGCACCACCGCGATACCAACCGCTTCCTTGAACCCTTTCAGAAACACCGCCGAGAGTGCGCCCACCAGAAGCAAGGTGATGGCGACCTCATGACCTTCGGCGTAGTGCATCAGAAACGGATTTTCCACCACGTGCGCGGTCGCGTCGGCGGCGGACAGCGTGATGGTAATCACGAAGTCGGTGGCGACAAAGCCGAGCAGTGCCAGCACGAACAGTTTGCCCTGCCACCATTTTAGCAGGCCCTCCAGCATGGCGATAGAGCCTTCGCCATGCGGCGATTCTTCGGCGACGCGGGAGTAAATCGGGAACGCGCCGAACAGCGTCAGTAGCACCAGCACCAGCGTTGCCATCGGCGACAACGCTCCGGCGGCGAGCGCGGCGATACCCGGTTGGTAGCCGAGCGTCGAAAAATAGTCTACCCCGGTCAGACAGACGACTTCCCACCATGAGTGCGTTCGATGATGCGTTTTGCCCACGCCCTCTTCGCCGTGCGCGTAAGGGGCTTCGGGTTCGGGCAAGTAACCGGCTAAAAGCCAGCGAACAAACGGCGACCGGGCGATGGTATCTTTGGCGCGGTCTTTGACGGTAGTGTTAGCGAGGGACATGATGAAATGATGCGCGGACGGTGCGAGCAAGGGCTACGAATACGCCCACCTTCTTTATAGGCGTATGATACACGGCTTCGGTTGCGCCCGTCAAAAAAAAGACGGGTATCGAAACAAAATGTTTCAATACCCGTCTTTGCAATACTAACGAATCTACTTGATGACGGTTGCGACGGGGTGGGAGACGCCGTTGTTCGCCTTGATGTCCTCGCGGATCACCGGCACACTGTTCACGTTCACCGTGCCGTCCGGGTTCTTCGAGAGCGTCAGCGTGTCCCCCGCCGCCGTGGCGAGCGGGAAACCACCGTCCAATTTCTCCAAGTCCCGAATCGTGAACTTGTTGAACACAACGTGCTTGAGCAGAATCTTCTGGTTCGCCGCTTTGTTCGTCACCGCGTCACCGAGCATCGTTTTGTCCGCCGCAGGAAGCGCGGCGACAGCGGCG
>JACMIU010000718.1 GCA_014380985.1 Armatimonadota bacterium
AAGTCCGTCTCGTCGTTAGATAGATAACCCCCCTTCTCGGCACGGGCGAGCCAGTCACCGAATCGCTCCTGCCAGAAGGTTTGCGCGTCCGGTTGCGCCCCGTCCTGCGGTTCGCCGTTCCGGTCGGGGCGACCGAACCATGCACTTTGGACGCTATGATACCGACGCAATACCGTTCCGGCACGATGCCACGCGGCTTGTTGCTTGTTGTGCGTTAAGGCAATGCACTCCATCGGTTCACCGGGCAGGGCGGAAAGAAGCAAGGCTTGCGGTAACTCCTCGCGGATAGCGACAAGGCGTGGAGCGAACTCCTGAAAATCCGGTACGACGTGACGGTACGCCCATACCTCACGGTCGCGTTTGCCGGAGCGGCGATGCGCTTTCAGGTAATACGTTTCGCCGGTTGTGGCTTTCAGTTGCCACACTTGTGATTCACCATGAGGGTGGCTACAGTCGGACACAAGCGTGAACGCACCGATGACCGACACACACCAAGACACAAGAGTCTCCGATAATTCCATGGCGCACATATTCTATCAGAGGGTTGAAAGATACCGAAGGCAGGAGTTTTCAAAACTCGCCGTTTTTTGTTATACTGCGCGTATAGAAACAGGAGCAAGCAGTTATGTTATCGGTTGTGGAATCGTCGGCGATATTCGGAGTGGATGCTTACGGGGTGCGGGTCGAAGTCAACGTGGCGTTTTCCACTCTCCCCGCGTTTGCCGTGGTCGGACTGCCCGACGCGGCGGTCAATGAAGCACGGGAACGGGTTCGCGCTGCGATTAAAAACTCCGGGCTGATGTTCCCCGGCGACAAGCGTTTAACCGTGAACCTCGCGCCCGCCGACACGAAGAAAGCCGGTCCCGCGTTTGACCTGCCTATCGCCGTGGGGCTTCTGATAGCGACCGGGCAAATCGCCGAAGCGAACGCCGCCGGTTGCTTGTTCACCGGCGAACTGTCGCTCGATGGCTCCGTGCGCCCCGTGACCGGGGTGTTGCCGATGGCGGTTTGGGCGAAAAAGAACGGCTACCGCCGCTTCGTCGTGCCGTCGGCGAACACCGGCGAAGCGGCGATTGTCGGTGATTTGGACGTTTACCCGGTGGACAACCTGACCGACGTTCTGCTACTTTTAGCCGACTGGGAGGCGAAAAACCCGGTTCGTTTGGATCCCGCCGAGGCACTGTCGCGGCACACCAACAGCGAATGGGATTTCGCCGATGTCAAAGGGCAGGCGCACGTCAAACGCGCTCTGGAGGTCGCGGCGGCGGGCGGTCACAACGTTTTGCTGGTCGGGTCGCCCGGAAGCGGCAAAACCATGCTCGCACGAAGGTTGCCGACCATCCTGCCGCCGATGACCGTGGACGAAGCACTCGAAGCAACGAAACTGTACTCGGTTGCCGGACTCCTCCCGCACGGCACTCCGATTATCGCCGAACGCCCGTTCCGCTCCCCGCACCACACCATATCGAACGCCGGACTCACCGGGGGTGGCTCCATCCCACGACCGGGAGAGGTAAGTTTAGCCCACAATGGCGTTCTGTTCCTCGACGAACTGCCGGAGTTCAACCGCGACGTGCTGGAGGTCATGCGCCAACCGTTGGAGGATGGGCAAGTCACCATCGCCCGCGCCGCCGCGAGTTTGACGTACCCGGCGCGGTTTATGCTCTGCGGCGCACTCAACCCGTGTCCTTGCGGCTTTTTCGGCGACACCTTGCGCCAATGCACCTGTAAACCCGAAACGGTGAAGAAGTATTTAGCGAAACTATCGGGCCCGCTTCTTGATCGAATTGACATCCACATAGAAGTTCCCCGCTTGCGTCAGGATGAAATGATTGCCCCGCCCGCCGGGGAAAAATCCGCCGCGATTCGGGAGCGCGTGATCGCGGCACGGGCGATTCAAGCGGCGCGGTTCGTAAATGACACGTCCCAACGCCGGGCGTATTGCAACGCGCATATGGGCGCGAAACATATGCAGACACTCTGCCCCGTGACCGACGACGCCAAATCGCTTCTTTGCGCTGCTATTACTCAAATGAGCCTATCGGCCCGCGCCTACGACCGAATCCTGAAACTCGCCCGCACGATTTCCGACCTTGCAAAAGAAGAGGTCATCGGCATCGCGCACGTCGCCGAAGCGGTGCAGTATCGTGCCCTTGATCGCAAGTTCTGGGGCGGGTAAACTAAAATAGAAAAGGAACGGGGTAGATGAATATTGTGATGGAACCGGAAACAAAGCAGTGGGCTCGCCGCGAAGCGGAGCGCAGGGGCATTGCGCCCGAAGTGTTCGTTTCCGCACGACTGCGTGACCAAGCACGTCAGGAGGCGGCAAGCCTCCCCGCCAATGAAAGCGAGTTGCTTACCCGCATCAACGAGGGAATGCCCGCCGACTTCTGGACACGCTACCGCGACCTAATCGCCAAGCGTGAGGCGAAACTTTTAACCGGCGAGGAACAGGAGGAACTGATTCGCCTGTCGGATGTCGTTGAGCAAAAGAACGCCGAACGTGTGCCGCATTTGGTAACGCTCGCACGGTTGCGCCGCGTTTCGCTTGCGGAACTGATAGGGCAACTCGGTTTGCAACCGGCTTCGGTTTCGGCATGAGCGAGGCGGAACGTCGCCGAATCGTGGCGGAACGTGCCGAGCATTGCTGTGAATACTGCTTCAGCCAATCTCTTCTTTCGCATGACGATTTCGCCCTGGAACATATTCGCCCGCAAAACGACGACGGAACGGATGATTTGTTCAATCTTGCATGGAGTTGTCAAGGGTGTAACAGCCGCAAATATACCGCGCAAACCGCGATAGATCCGCCAACGGGTTTATCGGTCGCCCTTTACAATCCGCGTACCGACACATGGCGCAATCATTTTGTCTGGAGTGAGGATTTCTCGCAAATTATCGGCGTCTCCCCGACCGGTCGTGCGACCGTCGCCCGGTTTGACCTGCACCGTTCCGGCGTCGCCAACCTGCGCCGCGCCCTTGCTATCGGCGGCTACCATCCGCCGCGCTTAACATTATTTGAAGAATAGCGTTCTACGAAAACGCGATTTCAAAGCGGTCGCTCGCCTGTCGTACCAGATACAGACCCGCCGACTCATACGTTTTTCGGGCGGCAACGTTGGTAAACTCGCAGTTGACGATGATATACGATGGCTTTTGCGCTTCGGCGACGGCGATGACTTCCTTCAGGAGGCGGTTGCCGATGCCATGACGTCGAAAGGTCGGAAGCACAATCAAATGGTCTAAATGAAAACGGCGGCGGCGGGTTCCGTGTGCGAGGCGGATTCGGTCGGACACGATCACGACCGCCAGCCCGGCGATTTCGTTGCTATCGCCCACCGTTGCCACCAACACATGATGCGAATCGGCGGTGCAAATCGCCTGCCACAGTTCGTAATCGAGCGTGAAACCGTCGCCGAGTTGGGCTTTGAACAGGATATTCGCGGCGTCGTAATCGGCTGCGGAGGCGGCGCGAACGGTCACGGTGTCGCCGGACGCGGCGACGGTGGTTTCGGCGGGCAGTTCTAAAACGGGCATATCGGGTTTCCTTGACATCGGCGTCGGTGAATAGTGAACCGATATTCTACCACGCGCCATACGGGTTCGCCTTGCCCGTTCGCGGCGTTTGTGCTACAATCGGAACCGCACATGACAATACGCAGACGCTACACCACCGTGGACGGCAAGACCGATTGGATTGTTTCCGCCACTTACGACGAGGCGAAACTTGACACGCGCCACTGGTTTGAGGCGAAAATCGCCGCCGTGAACGAGAAAAGCGGCAAAGAGTACCCGTTCCCGCCCGAAATCGCGCTGTATCGTATCGGCGAAATCGAACACGCTTTCCGCGACTATGTGCGGATTGACTTCGCGGGCGACCGCGAGGCGGCGTTGTCGCACTTCATGAACACAATTTACCGCCGCGTCTACGCCTATATCGAACGCGGTCACTAGCGCGGAATCGTTTTAACCGCCAAGACGCCAAGGACGCCAAGACCAGAAAAGGTTTTAAGATTTTGAAATCTTCTCCTCTTGGCGTCTTGGCAGTTCAAAATGCTCTGACGACTTGCGCGGCTAAGTCGGCGAGTGTTTCGGTGACGCGGATGCCGGGGCGGGCAAGCGCGGTTTGCGTGATCACGTCGGCACGGCGGGCGTAGCCGGGGTCGCAACCAACGAACACCGGGGCGTTTCGTTCCAACGCCCCGCCGAGTTCAAACAGCGTTATCGGGCAAAGCGTTTCCGGCGGGAACCAGAACAGCACCGCCGAAGCTTCGCGCAAACGCCGGTATTCCCAGCGAATCTGCGCCTCCGCGACGCTTTTGTCTTGAAGGTCGAAGGCTTCGCGGCGCGGGTTGATCAGCGTCAGGTCGGTGTGCGCGAGAAGCGCGATTATCTGTTTTTGCCAGTCGGCGCAAGCCGAAATGCCCCCCGCCAAAAAGAGCGACGGGGCGCAAACCGGTGCTTCGTCGGGAGCCGTTATCACAAGCATTTTGTTTTCCTATTCCACCCGTTTCAAGCGCGGGTTTGGATTGTACTGCCGCCCGATCTTGCTTTGCGGTTCGCCATTCACCTGCACGATGTCGGCGGTGTAGTCAATTCCGCCTTGAAGAAGTGACGACCCGACGCCGAAGACGTCCACCACATCGCGCAGTTTGCCGATTTTCTCCGGGTTCATGCCGCCCGACGCGACAATTTTCACGTGCGACGCGCCTACTGCGTCGAGTTCGCGCCGTAGTGCCTCGCACAGGTGGCGATTGACGCCGCGCAGTTCGGCTTCGTCCACCCCGACGGGCGGATTTCTTTGCAGGTATTCGTCCACCAAAGACGCCGATGTATCCACGCGAACGCCCCAAAGTCTTTCGCCAAGGGCTTCGGCGCACGCGAGCGATGTTGTCACCACGTCGTTCGCGTAGTCGGTCAGGGCGACC
>JACMIU010000719.1 GCA_014380985.1 Armatimonadota bacterium
AGCCATACAACCGCGTCCAAAGTTTCGTGCGCGAGTCGTCGTACAAATGTACCACGTCGTATTGCCACGGGCGCGAACGAAGCAACTGCCAAAGCGCGGGGCGGCGACGGTTCAGAATGCCGACGCTCACACCCTGCGTTTCCAAAAAGCGGCGTTGCTCGTCAATAATGCGCTCGATGGCTCCCCACCCTGTTGGCGGAATCGGCAAATGTCCCCCGGCGACAAACAGCAACTTCACGGCTTCGGCTCCGTGCTTCTTTCGCGCCGCGCCGATAGATACGTTTCGTCCGGCGTGTTCAAAAACTCGCGGTTCTGCATTTCCCACGCCATCAGAAGACGAGCGAGTTGCTCGCAAGCGTGGCGCAGACTTGTCACCGCGCCGAATGTGCCTTGCCGCCACGCCCCACGAAAAAGGAAGCGGCGCAGAAAGTTGCCGACCGGTAGGTAAACAAGATTCCAAAAATGCACTCGCTGATTCTGCTCGGTCATGTATTCGGCTTCGATTCGGGCATAGTTGAGGAAGTTTTCCCACATCTCGAAATCGGCTTGCCAGCACCAGTGGTCAATGCATCCGGCGAGTTTTCCGACGCCCCCCGTCACCTTCACTTTTTCGTGGATTTTACGCTCGATATGCCCGCCGCGAGAACGCCGGAACAAACGCAGATGCCAAGACGGGTAATACCCACCGCCAGAAATCCAGCGTTTCTGCAGAAAATTGCGCCGCTTGATTTTGTAGCCCGATGTGTCTCCGGTCGTCGCCAAGCCGGGCGCGAACAGTGCCAATAGTTCGGTGGCGAGTTCGGGCGAAACGGTTTCGTCGGCATCGAGGCGTAACGCCCAGTCGTTCGCGCAGAGTGATTCGGCGTAGCGCAGTTGCGGCGAGTAGCCTTCCCAAGCGCGTTTGTACACGGTCGCGCCATACGATTCGCAAACGGCAACCGTGTCGTCAGTGCTGAACGAATCCACGCAGATAATCTCGTCCGCCCATGGTCGCACCGACGCAAGCGCGTTGCCGACTTCGTGAGCGCAGTTGAAAACAATTAGATAAACGGAAACGGGAATGGTAGGAACGGGCGTTTTCACGGGGATAGTAGCCTATCGTACAACGCTTCGGTTTCGCTTGCCATATGCGATAGGGAAAACCGGGCGATGATACGTTCGCGCCCGCGCTTTCCCATCGCGGCGCGGGCTTCCGGCGTTAGCGCGGCAAGTTCGGCAATCGCTTCGGCGAGGGCATCGGGGTCGCCCGCGGGAGCGAGCAAACCGGTGTCGGAGGAAATCATTTCCGGCGTTCCGCCGAGGTTGGTTCCAATCACCGGTTTTTCCAGTGCCATCGCCTGTTGCACCACCGCCGCACACGGTTCCGCCCAAACCGACGGCAAAACGAATATGTCCACGCTTTGTAGTGCCGCCGCGATATTCTCCTGAAACCCGGCGAAACGGACGCGGTCGCTGATGCCGAGGCTTTCCGCGAGGCGTTGCCAATCGTCCTTAAGCGCACCATCGCCGAAGAAGACTCCGACGGTTTGCGGGCATTTGGCAAGAGCGCGTAGCAAAACGTCGCCGCCTTTTTCCGCGACAAACCGCCCCGCAAACCCGACGATAAGCCGGTCGTCGTCCGGCTTATCGACCATCTTCCTCGGTGCGAACGCTTCGGTGTCGGTTCCGTGGTGAATCGTAGACACTTTCTCCGGCGCGACGCCGCTTGCGACAAGAACCCCACGCACGTATTCCGCGACAGCGATTATATGGTGGTAGCAAACCGTGCCATACAGATAACGGCTAACGGCGTTGAGCGGTTTCGGCGAATGGCGCGTCATCAGCACTGCCGGAACCCCGCAACGCCTTGCGACGAACGGCGGAACGACGTGATCCGCGCCCCCGTGTACGTGAACCACATCGAACCGTTCGCGCCGATAAACGTCCGCGAAAGAACGCGCCGACGCCCAGTCGTGCTTTTTACGACAGGTGAGCGGCGCGATCGGTAGACCCCGTTTTCGCGCCTCGGCTTCGACGAACTTGCCCGGTTGACAGGCGACGCGGACATCGTGACCGCGCTTCGCCAGTTCGCTCGATAGGGCGATCACGTGTGCCTCGATGCCGCCCCACCCGCTC
>JACMIU010000720.1 GCA_014380985.1 Armatimonadota bacterium
CTTCTGCGATTGCCGAATGCGCCCGGTCGTAGACCACGGTGGACGCCCGCTGTGCCGCGCCTTTTTCGACATAATACACGCCGATTCGGTTGCCGCCGCGCACGATTCCCGATGTGTCTACGCCCAGCCCGCGCAGTTCGTTGACGCACGCTTGCGCCACCGGGTTTTGCGGCAACTTCGTCACAAACGCGGCGTGAACGCCGAACTGCGCGAGCGAGACGGCGACGTTCGCTTCCGCGCCGCCGAACGTCCGCTCCCACTGCGTACACTGCAAAACGCGCTCGTAGCCGGGCGGCGACAGGCGCATCATTATCTCTCCGAACGTAACGACTTTTGGCATGGCGTCAGTGTACCCCGCACTATCTTCATTCTATTGCGGGGCGTCGCGGTCATGCACCTGCGACGGCGGATATGTCGCCTCGACTGCGGTGAATGTTTCGACAATCCGGTAGGTGTGCGACGCGCCCTTCGGCACGACCCACGAGTCGCCCGCCGCCAGCGTGACCATTTGCCCTTCGGAATGCAGTTCCGCCGTGCCGGAGATCACATAGCCCACGGTTTCATAGTCCCGCGCTACCGGCTCTTTATCCTCGCCGGGCTGTTCGTTTTGCCATAATCGCATCGAAACGTTTTTGCCCGACGCGAGATAGATTTGTCCCATTTCGCCTTTCGGAGAATGTGCCGATTGTGTTTTGATAATTGTTGTGTCGCCCATGATGAAAAACTCCTTGTGCGTGTTGGTTCGCTCCCTTGTTCTGCCCAATTCGCGCCGATGGGAAACCCGGTAGCACTGTGGCACCACACTTGTACCACGCTTAAAGCCCCACAAAATACCCGCGTCTGTCTTGGCGAAGCGCGAACTCGCGGCGTATACTGAAAGCATCAAACGCGCCGCCGGTTCAGCCAAAGCGGCGGTTGACGGATAGTTCATTTGCCCGCGTATCCGGGAAGGAAATTGCCATGTTTCGTTTGTCCCCCCTGCTTCGTCACCGTGCGGCGTTCGCGCTCCTGCCGGTTGTCGCGCTTGTTGCTACCGGTTGCGACGCGGTGAAAAAACTGCCGTTCGTTGGCACGAAGGCGACCCCCGCCCCGCCGGTCGTCAGAGCGTCGGTGGCGCCGCCCCCGCCCCCGCAAATTGACTACGCGAAAGTGCGCCCGAACGAACTGGGCAAGATTCCTGTGGTGATGTATCACGACATCGGCGGCATTCCCCCGAAGCGAGAAGACGGGCTACACCGCTCGGTCGCCGCGTTCGAGCAGGACTTGAAGTTGCTATACGATGCCGGGTTCCGACCGGTGAATATGGGCGACGTGCTGGCGGGCAAGATTGATGTTCCTGCCGGAAAATCGCCGGTGGTGATTACCTTCGACGACGCCCGCGAATCGCAGTTCCGCCTGACGGAAACCGCGACCGAGCAACGCATTGACCCGCAGTGCGGTTTGGGAGTGCTACAAGCGTTCCATAAAAAACACAAGGATTGGGGCTTGAAAGCCACCTTTTTCGCCTTGCCGAAAGGACCGAAAACGGCGGATGCGTTCAAACAGGTGGGTAAGGGTGACGAAAAATTGCAGTATCTTGTCGCAAACGGTTTCGAGATTGGCAATCATTCGCTCAATCATCGGGATATGTCGCGGATGACCCCGGCGCAGATTCAAGCCGAAATCGGTGGAGCGCACAATTCCTTGATGACCGCCGCACCGGAGGCGAAAATCGCTGTGGTCGCGCTTCCGATGGGCAAGTTTCCCAAGGACAAGGCGAATCTCAAATATCTGACTGCCGGAACAGCGGACGGCAAATCCTACGCCTACGAAGGCGCGATGCTCGCGGCGTATCGCCCCGTGGATTCCCCGTTCAACAAAGCGTTCGACCCGCTACGGATGGAGCGTATCGCCCCGTATGATAAAGATCCGAACGGCTTGCGGAACTGGATTGTGAAACTTTCCGCGTCGAGTGGGGGGCGGTTCGTATCCGACGGCGACGCGCAAACCGTGTCGTACCCGCAAGGCGAACAAGCGCAGGTGAACACGGCGCGAATCGAAAAAGCGGGGCTTCGCACGAACCCCTACGTGCCGTTCGGCGGCACAAGCGGCGCGAAACCGATTGTGGGCGCGGGCGACGATAGCCCGGCAAAGGCGGACACGCCGAAACCGATTGTCCCCGCGCAGTAGAAACGGCTTATTCGCGGCGGGCGATCAGGAGGCACACATCGTCGTGGAGCCTTCCGCCCGCGAAAGACTTCGCTGCCGCGACCACCGACTGCGCGATGGTGCTGAGCGTTGCCGCGTCCGCTTCGCTGGCACTTCGTACACCGTTGGTAAACCCTTCGTAGCCGAAGAACTCGCGCTGACCGCGCCGCGCCTCGGTCACGCCGTCCGTGACCATGGCGATTGTATCGCCGGATTCCATCGTGAAGCGTTGCGCCGTATAGACTGAATCCGCCGACGCGCCGAGCATGGTTCCGGTTTCACCCGCCTCGATAGCCGTGCCGTCCACGCGAAGCAGAAGCGGTGCTTCCGCACCTGCGCTTGCCGTGCGTAGTTCGCCGGTTTGTCGGTTTAGTACGGCGAGCGTCAGCGAAACAAACGACGGCGGTACAAAATCCGTGCCGGTATCTTCTTTTCGTGAGGCGGCTAAAAAGCGATTGAGCCGGGTTAAAGCGACGCCGGGATCAGTGTCGTCATGCAGGTAGGCGCGTAATGCGTACTTGACCTCGCTCGTGGTCGCGGCGGCTTCCAGCCCCTTGCCAGTCGCGTCACCGACAACAAACGCTATATGATCGTCCCAGTAGGCGAACAGGTCGAAGAAATCGCCGCC
>JACMIU010000721.1 GCA_014380985.1 Armatimonadota bacterium
GTCGAGGCTGGGACAACGTTCGCGGATGAACGCCATTTTTTCGGGCCACATATCGGCGAGAACGGTCATTACCGGGTGCGCGGGGTCTTCTTCTTTGGCGATTTTCGCTAATCGTTCGATTTGATCCCACACTTCCGGTGATTCCGCGCCGAGTTCGACCTCGTTACCGACCGACCAGAAAAGCACGGCGGGATGGTTTTTGTACTGCCGAACGCGCTTGCGGAAGTCCGCCGCCTGTTCGTCGCGCATCGCAGCGTTCTTATACGAAAAACCGTCGTTCTTTCGCATCCAATAACCGACCGTAACTGTCAAGCCAAGCGCATGGCACTTGTCGAGAAACGCGCCGGTTTTGTCATCCACGCCCCACGTTCGCACCGAGTTTGCACCAGTTCGTTTTAGTTCTTCAAGCCGGGTTTCCGCACCCGCGCCTTTGACGTAGTACGGTTTACCGCCGCGAAGCAGAGAAAAATCCGCGCCGCTTTTGACCAACTTGGTGGGAACAGGAACGTCCGCCGCGATTGGCAAAAGGTATATCGCACTGATAATCGGTAGAAGAAAACTCATAAACTTGTTTACCCGGTTACGCGGCGCGGTAGTTCCTTTACGCACCTCGTCTTGACAAAAAGCGAAAAGTCCGGCTACACTAACAAACGATTGAACCCTTCCCGAACACTAAATTGGAGTAGATACCGAACCTATGATTGTCACCACCAAGAAACTTTTCGCCCATGCGTATGGCAAATACGCCCTCGGAGCCTACAATATCAACAATTCCGAGCAGATTATGGGACTTTTCAAAGGCTGTATGGACAGCAAAGCCCCGTTCATTATTCAAATTAGCAAGGGCGCACGCGCCTATACTGATAAACGGATGCTCGAAGCGATGATTCGCGCCGCCGATGATATTTTTCCCGATGCCGTTTTCGCGGTTCACCTTGACCATGGCGACGAGCAAACGTGCTACGAGTGTATCGAATCCGGCTTTTATTCGTCGGTGATGATTGACGCTTCGCACGACGATTTCGCCGGGAACGTCGCCACCACCAAGCGCGTCGTGGATGCCGCACACGCTAAAGGTATCTCGGTCGAAGCCGAACTCGGAATGCTCGGCGGTGTCGAGGAAGATATTCAAGTGGACGAAAAGAACGCCAACCTGACCGACCCCGAAGAAGCGAAAGATTTTGTCGCGCAATCCGGGTGCGATTCGCTCGCGTGTGCGATTGGCACGTCGCACGGCGCGTACAAGTTTTCGGGCGGGCAGGGGATTCACTTTGACCGTGTGGAAGCGATTCAAAAACTGCTTCCCGGTGTACCGCTCGTGATGCACGGGTCGTCGTCGGTTCCGCAGGACGAAGTGGCGCGAATCAACGCGGCGGGCGGCAAACTCAAGGAAGGCGCGAAAGGCGTAGACCCGAACCAGTACCTGCCCGCCGCGAAACTCGGCGTCTGCAAGGTCAATATTGACACCGATGGTCGCCTTGTCTGGACGCGGGTTCACCGCGAGTTCTTCCAAGACAAGCCGGAAGATTTCGACTTGCGTTCGCCGGGCAAGGTGTTCATGCCTGAGTACGCCAAGTTCATCGCGTCGCGCAACGAACTGCTCGGCTCCGCGAATCAACTGGACGATGTGCGCGAGTTCGTGAAAACCGCCGCGTAACAAACGGCGAATAGACGATTTGCGCCCGCGTCTTGGTGAAAGACGCGGGCGTTTTTCATGCCGCGAAGGGGTATAATCCCGGCATGAATAATTCGCCGCTTACCGCTTTGCCCGTGTCCCGCGCTGTGTCCGAACTGGGCATACACGCGGGAACTCTGACCACCATCACGCTCTGGCACGATTTTTTGTGTCCGTGGTGCTACGTCGGTTTGATTCAGGCCGAAAAATTGATCGTGCAGTACGACGTTTCTTTTGACTGGCGCGGAGCCGAACTGTTCCCGCCCGCACTCGCATTCACGCCGCCCTCGCCGAAGTCCGCCGACCCCGACGCGCCTGCCGCCCCGCCGTCGCAATTCGACAAGTTTGTGGAGAGCGAAGGTATTGTCATGCCGCCGCGCCCCCCATTCCTGCCGATGCACAACGCCCTGCTTGCCGCCGAATACGCTACGGTGACGCACGGCGCGGATGCCGCACACACGTTCATCGCCGCGCTTTACCGGGGGTACTGGGAGAAGCACGAGGATATTTCCGACCACGACGTGCTACAGGGGTACGCCGAAGCGCAGGGCTTAGACGCCGCGCCGCTTCTTGCGTCGGTAGCGAAAGACGAGTTCGTCGCCAACATTCTCGATTTCGA
>JACMIU010000722.1 GCA_014380985.1 Armatimonadota bacterium
ACGCGGACGCGGCGGGCAACCGGCTCGACGGCGACGCGGACACGGCGAACGGCATCACACCGGTCTACTCGACCCTCACCACGCCGATACAAACGGAAGACGGCTACCGGTTCAACTACCGTATCGGTAGCGTTCAAACCGGTACGTATATCGCCGATGTGCAACTACGCGGCTTCAGCCCCAGCCCGACCCTGTCGGCGGTGTTTGC
Organism: Armatimonadota bacterium; assembly: GCA_014380985.1. Taxonomy (GTDB): domain Bacteria; phylum Armatimonadota; class Armatimonadia; order Armatimonadales; family Armatimonadaceae; genus JACMIU01. Next base: position 209 of record JACMIU010000722.1, read on the forward strand.
CGTGACCAGTAACAACGAGACGCGAAACATTAACTTCACGCTCGAAGCCCCGAAAATCTACGGAGCCGGTGTGCAACTTGTTTCGATTCCGCTCGATTACTCGCAAACGGCGGCAAACGCCGACCCGCGTTGAATCTTCGGACTGCGAAGCGGCGCGGATAACAACGGTGACGGCTCGGTGACGACGCTCGATGAGACGCTCTTCTCGGCGTTCAATGTCGCCGAATGGGCGGGCGGACCCGATTACCGAAAAAGCCCGACTATTCCGCTCGGACGCGGCAAAGGCTACTTTGTGCGCTTCGGCGGAGCGACCGCCGTCACCAACGCGGACGGCGTGGCGGGAGCCGGGAACGAGTTTATCGTCAACCTGTTTCCCGGTTGGAACTTGATCGGCAACCCGTTCGTTCGCGTGGACAACCCGTATGCCGTGCCGCCCGATATTGACCTTGCTACCGGAACGCGCTTCATTGGCGCGGATAACGTGGAAGTGTCGTACTCGCAGGCGATCACCAACGGTCTGGTTCGCGGCGTCGCCTATGGCTACACCGGCGAAAACAGCAACTCGCAATACTTCCAGTCGTCGGTGCTGAAACCGTACCTCGGCTACTGGTTCTTGAACGCCTCGGCGTCCACGGTACAGATGAAGTTCCTGCGACCGACCGAGGCGGGGGAAAGCCGCGCCGTCAAACCCGGTCGCAACAGCAAGCCGCTGACCCGTGCGGAGCAAGAGAAACTGCGCTTCCGCTCGATTAACAGCAAGAACGTGCTGGACTGGCGATTGCAACTCGCGGTGAAACAAGGCGAGCTGTTAGACACCGACAACTCGGTTGGTATCGCGCCGACCGCGAAAGACGGCTACGACAACGCTTTCGACACCGAAAAGCCGCCGGTAATGACCGCCGCGCCGATGGTCTACCTGAGCATCGAGGGCAAGAACGGAGCGGGAAGCCGCGCCGCACTCGCCGACGATATTCGGGATGGTTCGCAAATCGGGGTGGCGAAACGCTCGTGGAATGTGAGCGTCCAACCGGCGGAAGGCAAGGGCGACGTGACAGTGTTCTGGCCCAACGTCAACCGACTGCCGCGAGGGGTGGAGCCGTTCTTGGTGGACGAAGCGAACGGTAAGCGAATCCCGATGCGCTCCGCATCGTCGTACACCTACTCGCCGGGAACGGCGGACGGGGGACGTGCCGTGCATAACTTCCGCGTGGAAGTGGCGAAACCGAGTTCGATTCCGCTGATGCTGACGAACGTGCGCCAAACCCGTGTTACCGGACGCGCCGCTGGACAAAACGGCTACCGCATCGCCTTTAAGGTGACTCGTGAAGCCGACGTGACGATGGAAGTGCAAACCCTGACCGGGCGCACGATGTCAACCACGGTGACACGGGCGCGGGGCGGAGGGGAAGGATCGCTGTTCTGGAACGGACGCGCACAAGCCGGGTACGACCTGCCCGCCGGTGCGTATGTGCTAACCATTACGGCAAAAGACAGCGAAGGCTCGGTGGTGCAAGTGCGCCAACCGATACTTAGCCTGCGCTAAAAGACGGGCGTGAAAAACTTTCCGGTTCGCGGCAAAAATGGTGGCGCGAACCGGAAGGGAAACGTTAGACGCTTGGCGAAATAGGGTGACAGTTGCGCCGCGTTTAGAACGCGGGCATTGTGGGAAGTGAAACTTTCCCCAATGAACCGCTTCAAACGTAGAAGACATACGCGACACCAAAATCCACAAACCACGATTTGCGGCGCGGTGTGCCGAGAATGACCGAATGACGACGGAGGATAAACGCTTGAGAACTTGGGTGTACGGAAGTAGTTGGGGAAAGCGCATCAGCCTTATGCTGGTGACGACTCTCCTGCTTCCTTTGTTGATGATGACGCTACCCGCGAAACCCGCAAGGGCGCAGGTAGCCCGATTGCCGCAGGTAGCGGTACTGGACTTCGGAGTGCTACCCGCCGTCAAGGCGAGCGGTATTCTGGGGCGTAATGCGACCGATGCCGTAGTGATCGAGATGACGCGAACCGGACGATACGATGTGTCGCCCCGCGCCACTGTGAATCAGCAACTCGCCGATCTCGGCTTAGCCACCCCGCTAAACAATATCGGTATCCAGAAACTGGGTCAGGCACTCGGTAGCGACTTCGTGGCAAGCGGCGACATCGTAAACGTGTCGTTTCAGGAAAACCCGCGCCGCGCTCGCGTTTCGCTCTCGGTGCGTCTCACCGACGTTGTTACCGGTGAACTCGCCAATGGCGCGATTGAAACCGGCTTCTCCGCTCCGTCCGCGCCGGGCTTCACGCCCGATGACGAGGCACTATTATCGGACGCGATTCAAAACGCGGCGTTCAACGCCGTGCGAACGATCACGTCCTACACGCTTCCGTCGGCGACTATTCTGCAGATTCGCGGCGATACCGAGGTGATTCTGAACCGCGGCGCACAAGACGGAGTTTCAACCGACCTTGAGATGGTGGTGTCCCGTGGCACGGATCGCGTCGGAAAGATTCGCGTTACCACGGTTCGCGCTACCAACTCGACAGCGGTGATTACCGATCTCGGTAAGGGCATTCGCCCTGAAGACAAAGCCCGCGCTGTGTTCAAATTAGCCGGGTACGAAGTGAGTTCGGCGGGTGACGTGGTTCGTAGTCCCATTAAAGACATCGAATCGTACACTCCTCGCAACAAGCGAAACAACACGAAAAGTATTCTGACCGTGGTTCTGGGTCTGGCGGCGGCGATTATTATCGCCACGCTGATTTTCGACAAGCGATCCCGCACCAACGGTTCCGGTATCGGCGCACTTACGGCACGGGCGTACTCCGAGCCGAGCGACATCG
>JACMIU010000723.1 GCA_014380985.1 Armatimonadota bacterium
GCGCACCCCGGCTTGGTGATTCTGCCGACGCATTGCCCGGAGACGCTCAACCGATGCCAATTATAAGCCCGCTCATTCCGTACCACTTTTTCCGCGCCGCGTGGGCGTTCCGGTATCTGCGCGGCGATGGTTTGCGCCGGTATCAGGACGCCCGCGCCCGCCGCATTATCGCGTTTGCAAGAGCGCGTAGTCCGTTCTACCGCGAACACTGGCACGGGCTTGACGAGCGCGATTGGCGCGATTTTCCCACGATAGACAAAGCCGCGATGATGGCGAACTTCGACACATTCAACACGCAGAGCATTACGCAGGACGAGGCGTTCGCTGTCGCCCTTCGCGCCGAACGCGAACGCGATTTCGCGCCGACTATCAGTAAAGGGGGCGGCAATATCACGGTCGGACTTTCGAGCGGGACTTCGGGACACCGGGGCGCGTTTTTGGTGTCGCCGCCCGAAACCGCCGCGTGGGCGGGGACGGTGCTACAGCGCGTTTTGCACACCCTGCCGCGCCGGGGCTACCGCGTCGCGTTTTTCCTGCGCTCCAACTCCAACCTGTACGAGCGGGTCGGCGGGCGCGTCCGGTTCCGCTACTTTGACCTGATGACGCAGATCACCGAACAGATTGCCGCGCTGAACGACTACGCGCCGAACCTGATAGTCGCGCCGCCGTCGCTCCTGACCGCCTTAGCGGACGCGGCAAGTCGCGGTAACCTGCGGGCGCGCCCCGAAAAAATCGTGTCGGTTGCCGAAACGCTCGAAGCGCACGACAAAACCGTTCTCGAAACGGCGTTCGGCGTCGCGGTCGGGCAGATCTACCAATGCACCGAGGGCTTTTTGGCGGCGACCTGCCCGCACGGTCGTTTGCACGTCAACGAAGATTTAGTCGCGCTACAGTACGAACCGCTTCCCGGTTCGGCTACCATGCCGCCGTCGGCAAAACAAGTTTCGCCTGTTGTCACCGACCTATGGCGACGCACCCAACCCATCATCCGCTACCGTCTCGGTGATATTCTAACGCTGGCTAACGCGCCCTGCCCGTGCGAGAGCGACTTTCAGGTCATCGAATCGGTCGGCGGGCGGTGCGACGATTTATGCTATTTCCCTGATGTCGCCACCGGCGAACCGCGCCGCTTCTATCCCGATACCGTGCGCCGCATGGTGCTACTCGCCGACTCGGCGAAACAAGTTTCGCCGGTTATCGCCGACTACGCCGCGATTCAAACCGCGCCGGGCAATTTGTCGGTGCATCTCGCCGTCACGGGTAACGCCGATTTTGCCGCCGTCGAAACCGCTGTTCGCGTTAGTATCGCGCAGGTGTTGGCGCAGTATCATTGCCGCGCCGAACGTATCGAAGTTATCGAAGGGTTGCCGCCGACCGCACCCGGCGCGAAACGTCGCCGCATTATCAATCGGGGCGAACGTCCCCCGGAAGAACGCGCAATATAAGCCGTTCGCCCTATGCGCGGCGCGGCGAAACCGGGGATAATGAAGGCAGGAGGGACGCTATGCAGAAAGCCGTATCATTGCCGGTAAAAATCGTGGGATTGGGGTCGTACCTGCCGGAGCGAATCGTGGACAACGCCGAACTCGAAACCGCGCTCGGCATCGCACCCGGCTGGATTTACGACCGCACCGGTATCCGCGAACGCCGGTACAACAGCGGCGAAACCGCTGTGTTTCAAGCCGCACAAGCGGTGCGAATGGCACTCGCGCACGCCGGTTTGACCGTGGCGGACGTCGACTGCTTAGTCGGGGCGTCATCAGGGGGACAGCAATTGATTCCGTGCAACGCCGCGCTTCTCCAGAGCGAACTCGGCGCGGCGGACGGCGGTTCGTTCTGCTTCGACATCAACGCGACGTGCCTGTCGTTCCCGGTCGCACTGGCGACGGTTGCGCCGCTAATCGCGTCGGGCGCGTACCGGTGCGCGGTAATTTTCTCCACCGAAATCGCGTCACGGTCGCTGAACCCGGCGCAAAAGGAAAGCGCGGTGCTGTTCGGCGACGGAGCCGCCGCCGCCGTGGTGGTACGAACGCCGAACGGCGAGGCGTCCGCGATTCACCTGTCGCGTTTCACGACGCACGGTTCCGGCGCGAAGCACACGCACTTTTTAGGCGCGGGGTCGCTCCATCATCCGAACGATCCCGACACCACGCCCGCCATGAACCAGTTCGACATGAACGGGGTCGCGGTGTTTTTGCAGGCGGCACGAACGATGCCACCGTTTATGAACGCTTTTCTCGCCGACTTGGGCGCGAAACCGGGCGACTTCGCGCACGTCGTGCCGCATCAGGCGAGCGGTCACGGACTCGATCTGCTTCACAACCGGCTTGACTTTTGCCCGGCGCAGGTGGTGCGAAACATCGAACGGCGGGGAAACGTCATCGCGGCGTCGCTCCCGATGGCGTGGAGCGAGGCGGTTCACGCCCGCCGCATCCGGCGCGGCGATTCGGTTTTGCTCGTGGGAACCGGCGCAGGGCTGACGCTCGGCGCGGTCGCTTTAACGTATTGAAGATGGAACCGCCAAGACGCCAAGGACGCCGAGATAGGGAAAAATGAAAAGAGGCGAACAGAAATGCCGTCCGCGAACGCAGCACATTTCCTTCTCTCCTTCTCTTATCTTGGCGTCCTTGGCGTCTTGGCGGTTCCATCATCTTAAAGGTACACTACTACCATGTTCACCGTCGGTTCCCCCGGCGCGATAATCGCGCAAGCCTTGCTCGTCGCCCTCCTTCTCGGCGCGATTTTGCTGGTCGTGCGCGTTTTGCGGGGGCGCGGCGGGAGCCGCACCGCGCCGCTTGCCGCGCTGACGCCGGAGCAGGTCGCCGATCTAACCGATGCCCTGCCGCAACTGGAGACGCAACAGCGCGTGTCTGCGCCGGTGGTGCGCGTGCTACCATCCGCCGGGGAAACCGCGTTGCCGCTCGTCGAACTGCGCCTTGGCAGACGCCCGCTGATTTTCACCCCGATTGACCTTCAGAAGCCGAACGCCGCCGCCCGCTACGAAACCGCCGCCGCGAAAGACGCCCCGCCGTCCGACGTTGCCCTGTTCGCGCTGTGCGCTTTGGAGGAAGGCGGCGCGAACACGATGCGCGAACAAATCAAAGACTTCGACAAGGTGAAGGACGCCGCCGGTGTGGTGCGCCTTTTGCCCGCGCAGACGCAAGCCGGGGACTACATCGTGATTGCTCGCGTGTTGTCGCACCGGCGCGACGACGTTTCGGAAGGGATGCCGGTGATTGTGTACCGCGCTGAAACGATCAAAAACGCCGATACGCAACTGATTATCGAACTCGCCGTGCCGGACGACGGGCAGACGCCGTTTGCTGATGGCGCGATGGTTCACGGAACCGCCCGTATGTACGGCTATCTGCCGTAGGAAACAACGATTATGCCGCAACATTTCCCGAATCCGTTCCCCGTACCGCACCCGGCGACCGCCCTGTACGAGTCGCTGACCACGTACCGCACCGGTGACGCACCGCTTTTACCGAAAGCCGTCTACAACGCCGAACTGACCGCCGCGATTACCGACCTGCATACTACCGAAAGCATTCCGTCAAACGTTGCCGCGCTTTTGCACCTGCTGAACGACGACCTTGACGCCGCGCACGTGCTGTGCCAAGCGGATGAATCCGACCCCACGGCGAACTACATTCACCAGATTGTACATCGGCGCGAAGGCGACTTTGGCAACACGCGCTACTGGATTGCGAAAACAGGAGCACACCCGTTCTACGCGCACCTTGCGACACTCACACAAACGGTGGGTGCAAGCGCGTGGAACCCCGGCGACATGGTGACGTGGGCGACGCGGGGGGAAGGGTTCGCGGCGCGATTGTCGGATGCGGAAACGCAGGGGTTACTCGGCTGGTGCGTCGTCAACGACGATGACGCGGCGCGGGTTTACTAATGTGTACAAAAGGAAAAGATTTTGTGAAAACTGTGGATGAGTTGCGTGAAGCGATACGTGTCGTGTTTGCCGAATGGGAAAAACTGCCGCGCTTACCGAGCCACTGGAACGTCGTCGGGGTGTCGGATACGGCGCACGACCGCTACACGCTGAACCACATCAATTACAAAAACGACCGATATGACTCGTCGCTCCTCGCCCATCTGGAAATCCGTGACGGCAAAATCTGGATTCTGACCGACAACACCGAAGAAGGCGTCGCTACCGATCTGGTGCGCGAAGGCGTTCCGAAAAGCCTGATAGTTCTCGGCTTCTATATCCCGGCAACGCGGGAAGCGGGCGAGTTCGCCGTCGCATAACGTCGGGAGTTCTGCCCTCTTATTGGACGGTTTGCACCGGGGCTTGACTGTCAATAATCAGCGTCAAGTGACGGAACCATCAGAAAAAGCCGTCTACCGCAGTAGGCGTGGTGAACGGACTATTCTTGTGCGCGTGTATCACAGAGTATGCGTAATCGCTCAATCGCCTACCATCATCTGCTATTCCATGCATATGCGTTGTATACGTCAATAGAGTCAGTATTTTCCCTTCCTCGTCTCGGATAGGATCCGTATATTGAACGTCAAGGAGGGTATCTGCCATTGCCTGTGTGCCTTGTGTGGAAAGAATCTGTCCGATGCGCTGTCGCTTGTGTCCCGAAATCGTTTTATCAAACAAAATGGATCGCCATGCACGTTTGGCAAACGCTGGCGGCAGTACAGATAATTCGTATGCCTTGATACTTATTGCCTCATGGTTTTGCTCGCTCTTCGAGGCTTCGCGCCCCAAGTCACGATAGAGTTTACTGACGCGGTTTTTCATCGCGGTTTTGTCCAGCGGTATCACTGAGAACGCAACATCCACCGTCTCTTCGGCAGTGTTTTCAAACGCTGACTCCAAAGGTGTTTGAATCGCCCGTACAACGAAACTGTATTTGACTTTAGCACGAAGTCGCAAATAATAGTCGCCTACCGGCAGTTCGGTAACTGTAGAAGGAAGCGTGACGACAAATGGTGCTTCGGAGGGCAGGTCTAAATCGCTATAACGCTTGTAGCGCAAAAACACGGTTGCTCGCAAATCGGGATTCCACGCTTTGACGACTTCGTTGCTCTGAACAATCTCAAATGTGCACCATCGGAACATATGGGGGTCGGAAATAGTAGTTGGCTTGTTATTTGCCGGGTCGAGTAGAAAGCCAAGCGACACCTTCACCGGTTCCCCAGACTGTACTTTCTGACGATCAAGCGACACGGTAATGCGAAAAGGGGCGGGAGCGAGATTCTTCTCTTGTGCGTAAACGGAAGGAATAATTGCGCCCAGCCAGAGCGCGAAGGCAAGCATCAGCCAGCAAAATTTTTCGGTGATCACGGACGACTTATTGGTCATATCGGGTGTCCATAGCGACATCGAATCGCTATCACTGACGGTTTGCTAAAAGCAAAAGGCGTCACCTACACGGTGACGCCCATTTGTTTGGGACTACGCGCCGGACTTCGCCAGTGCGGCGCGAACCAAGCCGGGTACGTCGAACGACGAATCGGCGACTGCGATACCTGCCGCAATGAAGGCGTCTACCTTGCCCTGCGCCGAACCCGATGTGCCGGACACAATCGCGCCCGCGTGTCCCATGCGTTTGCCGGGAGGGGCGGACCGCCCGCCGATAAAGCCGATCACCGGGGTACGCATCGTTTTCACGTACTCGGCGGCAATCTCCTCGTCGGAGCCGCCGATTTCGCCGACCATAACAATCGCCTTGGTTTCCGGGTCGTTCTCGAAAAGCGGCAGAATATCCACAAACGTGGAGCCTAAAATCGGGTCGCCGCCGATTCCGACCGCCGTGGTTTGCCCGATTCCCGCACGGGTTAAAGCGTCCACGATTTCGTAGCACAACGTGCCGGAGCGCGAGACGACGCCGACCGGTCCCGGTGCGAAACTTGACGCCGGAATGATGCCGATTTTGCCCTTACCGACCGACAAAATACCGGGGCAGTTGGGTCCGACAAGGCGGCAGTTCGGCTTCGTGGCGACATAGCGCGTCGCCATGATCATTTCCTGCACAGGGATAAACTCGGTAATACAAACAATCAGACCGACGCCCGCCGCCGCGCCCTCGATAATCGCGTCCGCCGCGAACCGTGGGGGAACCACGATAAAGTGCGCGTTCGCTTGCGTTTTGGCGACCGCTTCGGCAACCGTGTCAAACACGGGAACGCCGTGTTCGGTGGTCTGCCCGCCTTTACCGGGGACTACGCCCGCCACGACTTTCGTGCCGTACTCGATCATTTGCCCCGTGTGGAACGAGCCTTCGCGCCCGGTGATACCGGACACAACAACTCGCGTGTTTTCATCAAGAAGTATGCTCATGTTTTTTTGACGAAAGCGGCGCGGAAACCCTTAGGTTTCCGCGCCGCTGACGGTTCTTACTTTTGTTTCTTGAAGTAGTAGGTGACTACATCTTCGGTGTACTCTTCGCCTTCGTCATCTTCGTCTTCCGACGTTTCGACGTAGGTCATTTGCGACACGGTGACGGAAACCAACTCGAAGCCTTCCGAGCCTAAGCGGTTCAGGGCGGTTTCTTCGTCGTCTTCCATTTCGGTCGAGGTCAGAACTTTATATTCGTACATAATCATCAATCCTTATGCTGGTTATTTTAGCGAACACTTCCGCATTCGCTAAGTTATTGCGCGTCAGGCGAACCGCTTGGCTCCACCTTTTTTAATTGTACCCGAAAAACGTCTTCGCGCATCGTGCTGTCGAAGTCGTTCGGGCGCACCTGATACACAAACTCGCCTGCTTCCGCACCGGTTGGCAGATAAAACAGCACGGTGAAATCCACGGTTCCGAGCGCGGGAACGGTGGCTATTGCGTCTTTCCTGTCCCAATCGCCCGGCGCGAGTTCTTTGCCGTCCGCAAGAATAAGCGCGGTTTTGCCGGGCTTAAACTTGCCCAAATCGTAGCGGCGCGTTTTCTTCAAGCCGTTCTCAAAACGGCACATCACCGCGATTAGTTCCGTGTCCGGCTTGGTGTCGAACGTTTGCCCGGTAATCGCCGACACGTAACTTTTGCCGCGCACCACTTTTAGTACCGTCAGCGACGCTTGCGAACTGTTTAGCGTTTCGCCTACCGCGCCGGTCAAGCCGTTTTTCCCCGCTCGTTTCGGGGCGACAATCACGCCCGTCTTCTCCTGCCGCGACGCTTGCAAATCGTAATCATCGCCGCTCCTCACAACGGTGCGACCAAGTGCCGCCGCCATATCGGGTAGCGACACGTAGATTTTGCCGTTCTGTTCCAGCACATCTGACGACGCCCGCCGCCCGTCCACCGACACAGTTTTGCCGCCTTGCGCAAGTGCGAACCCGCCAACAAACGCCGCCGCTAATCCCGCCCAAATAATAAGGTTCTGTTTCATCTACTGTTACAGTGTGCCGCGTTTCTCTGCGTTTACCCGCGACAAAATCGGTTGTTTTGCCTTTAATGGTTCGGGAAAGCCATCTTCCCACGGGAACCGCCCGGCTTTATCCGTCCAAAAACATTGCAAAACATCAAACCCACTTTTCTTATAAAGCCAGACACAATAGCCGAGATACTCGTTGTGTTGCGTTTGATTGACGGGCGCGAAAGCGCAGTCATAACCTTCCACTATGCCGCCAACCTGTGTATTGGCTACAAACCGCTTCCCGTTTTTTATGTCGGTTCCAACAACGTTCAAAATGCTGTGCATCACTTCATTGCTGAGACCGAAAATAATAATCTCCGCATGAGCAAAACGATACGTCAACCCAACCGTGTAAGCGAATCCGACGCCCTCATCATCCTCCGGCACGATCACAACGTGCCAATCGTATCGGTTAATGTTTTCGATAACGATCCGGTCATAATCGTCCGTTGGTTCCGGCAACATGGAAATTAGTCGTTGCCGACCAGCGAGACGATTTTCTGCGCCGCTTCCTGCATCGTCGCCGCCGGAATCAGGTCGGTGTCTTTCAGCAACGCAAGCCCTTCTTCGGCGTTGGTTCCGGCGAGGCGCACCAC
>JACMIU010000075.1 GCA_014380985.1 Armatimonadota bacterium
AGTCAGCATTAGTATTATTTGGGTGGGTATGCCCCCGTGGCTACGCGCCGCGTCGGGGCGGCCGTCCGCCTTCGTTCGGGTTGGCGAGTTTGACCTGCACCGGTTGACCGCGTATCTTGGTGCGGTTCAACGCCTCGATCACCTCTTCCGCGCGGTTCACCGGCACTTCGACGAACGCGGCGCGGTCCAGAATGTCAATCGCGCCGATCTGCTTGCCGACCAGTCCGACCTTGTTGGCAAGTACCGCGACCAGTTCGCCGGGGCGCAAACCGTCCTGCCGACCGAGCGGCACGAAAAGGCGCGTCATGCCCTGCTCCGGTTGCTCGGAATCGGCGGCGATCGCATCCTCCGGCGCGTCGCCGGAACCGCCGGGAACCCGCGCTTCCCAGAGCATTTGCAAGGCGGCGGCGGCGATTTCGTTGGCGTCAAATTCGTCGGTAAGCGCGGAAACCACGCCGCGCTGACGGTCGTAGTCGCCGTTTTCGAGGCGTTCCTTCAGCGCGGAAACGAACGTTTCACGTCGCCGCGCCGCGATGTCGGCGGCGGTCGGGATTCGCGCTAACTCGATTTTCGCCCCCGTCGCCTGCTCGATAAAGCGCAGGTTGCGCCGCTCGCGTGGCTCAACTAAGGTAATCGCGTCGCCGGTGCGCCCCGCCCGTCCGGTGCGCCCGATACGGTGGATATACTGCTCGACATCCCACGGCATATCGTAGTTAATCACGTGCGTCACCGTTTCGATGTCCAAGCCCCGTGCCGCGACATCGGTTGCGATTAGCAGTTCCGACCTGCCTTCCTTGAAGCCCTTCATCACGCGGTCGCGCTCGCCCTGATTCATCTCGCCGTGTAGCGCGTCCGACTCGTACCCGCGTTGCCGCAGGGCGTCGGACAGGTCGGACGTTTCCTGCCGGGTGCGGCAGAATACGATGGTGGGTCCCGGCGTCTCCATATCCAAAACCCGTGCCAAAGCGTCGCGCTTCTTTCCGGCGGGAACCTCGTAGTACGTTTGCTGAATCGTATCCAGCGTCCGGCGCATGGACTCAATCTTGACGTACTCGGCTTTCGGTAGAAACTTCTTCACCAGCGCGGCGATTCGCGGCGGCATGGTGGCGGAGAACAGCGCGACCTGCCGCTCTTCGGGCAACTCGGCTAAAATCGTTTCGATGTCCTCGATAAACCCGAACGCCAGCATTTCGTCGGCTTCATCTATCGCGCAAAACTTGACCCGCGACAGATCGAGCGACCCGCGCCGGATATGATCTTGAATCCGCCCCGGCGTCCCGACAACGATTTGCGCACCCATCTTCAGGGCGCGGAACTGCCGGTCAATCGGCTGTCCCCCGTAAATCGGCACGACGCGAAGCGGGGTTCCCTTCGCCAAAAGGTGAAACTGCTCGGCGACCTGAATACACAGTTCGCGGGTCGGAACCATGACCAGTGCCTGCGTGTACAACTCGCCCGAATCGGCGTGTGTCAGAAGCGGCAGCGCGAACGCGGCGGTTTTTCCGGTTCCGGTTTGCGCCTGTCCGATAAGGTCGTGTCCGGCGAGCAACACGGGAATCGCCCGCGCCTGAATCGGGGTCGGGGTCTCCCATCCGGCGGCTTTCACCGACAGGCGAAGCGGTTCCGGTAGCCCCAAATCGTCGAACGTCACCGGGGCGGCTTCGACTTCCGGTAGGGCTTCGGCTACAGGCGCGGCGGCAAACTTGTCCTGATTGTCTTTGGCGTCGCCCGCAACCTTCGTTTTGCGGCGCGGCTTGGGCGCGGCATCGCTTGACACGGCAGAACCGTTCTGTGCGGCAGAACCGTTCTGTGCGGCAGAACCGTTCTGTGCGGGCGGGCGCGGATTGTTCTGCCGGGTATCGCCGGTTGGCGCGTTAAAGTCGGGTTTCGCGGCGCGAGGCTTTTTCTCGGCAGAACTGTTCTGTGCGGCTTGCTGACGGGCGGCGAAAGCGCGGTCGGCGGTCGGAATGTCGTCCGAATCGCGGCGCGTTCGCGGCTTCATACCGGGAAGGCGATTGGTTTTTTTCTGCATAATCTTGTGTGTAATCGTTTCTGCTGGTTGTTGGCAAAACGAAGTTTTGCCGGGTGTCACTGTTTGTTTTTTAGCAGAACATGATACCACGGTTCAGCGCAGTGTGACGCATTTGGAACGGGCGCAAAGAAAAGCCGGAAGCGCGAACGCTTCCGGCTTTCGTGAGTGCCACCTTCCGCATCAAAGCAAGCCCTTCCTCTTTGCGTCCGGGATGGGGCACAATCGTGAAGCGTATATGGGTGTTTGTCTGCTATAATGGGTTCGGGTGAATCCACAAACGCAGGGGGAACGGATGGCAACCGTGGCAAAAACAAGGGGTGAGCGGGAGATCGCCGAAGTACAAGCGGCGGATACCGACGCGCGGAAGATCAACGCGGCGGAAGCGATAAGCGACGCTCTGCCAAACCCTGATTCGCCAGTAGATACGAGTGGCGAACCGAATAAGCACGTGCCGCCCCCGCCTACCTTCACAGCAATATCGTTGCAGGCGTTAGTGACCTATGTCCTGAACGGGTTCAGTCGTCGCCCGCCCTCCTCTCCTCCGCCGCAAAGCGTTAACTTGCCGGAGTTAGAAACGTTCACTCGGTTAAAACTAAATACGCGCTTGGAGGACACAAGCAACGGCAATCATAAACTGACAAACTGCAACATGACCGGGCTGACTATGCCGATTGCCGAATATGATCACTCTGAAGG
>JACMIU010000724.1 GCA_014380985.1 Armatimonadota bacterium
AACATTATAAACTATCTCCTCTGTCTTGGAACCCGCGTTGCTTCCACGGCTTGCGCGAGCATTGTTTATATTATGCGCCGATTTTTTCCCGTTGTCCTGTGAAATGATTCACAAAACCGACCGGTGAAAAAATCGCTTTTTGGCACATAATCTGCAGCCTGCGACGCCCCGCCAAAATGCCTCGGAATCGGGTAAACTTCCTCGGCGTTACGGTCTATCCGCACCACGTTTCAACGGGAAACCAATGCAATATCACATCAGCACCGAACTCGGCGACGACGAAAACCCCGGCACTTCCGAAAAGCCTTGGAAAACGCTCGCCCGCGCCAACGCGCACCACTACGAAAATGACGACAAGCTGCTTCTCCGCGCCGGGGAAACCTTTCCCGGCTTTCTCCGGCTTTCCCCCGATAACGTGACGAAGAGCGACAGCGAACGCTTCATTGTTCAAGCCTATAACTTGTTCATTGGTTCTGACGAATCAACTCCGCGCCCCATAATCGAAGCGGGAACCGAAAGCGGGATAACGATTCGCAACCTGTCACGGATCAGAATACTGGATATTGACGTTCGCGGAAGCGGTCACGATACCAACACGGGATGGGGCGTTTGCATCTTAAACGATGCGCCGGGCGCGGAGCGTTTAGATTACGTCACTGTTTCCGGTGTGCGGGCGAGCGGCTTTCGTTGGGCAGGTATCTATGTCGGCGGTATTCCGAACGACCTGCCCGGTTTCGACACCCCTGCCGATTGTAGACACGGCTTCTCGAATGTGACGATTAACAAATGTGAAGCGTTCGGCAATATGTACTACGGCATTTACGTTTCCGGTCGTTTATCGCCCGACATGACCGACTACGCCAACACGAACGTCGAGATAGACAAGTGCAAAGCCTACGACAACCCCGGCGACAAGTTCTACACCGAGAACCATTCGGGAAGCGGCATTCTGCTCGACAACTGTCAAACCGGTCTTATCCTGAATTGCGAGGCGTGGAACAACGGCGCAGAGAACGGCGGGCTGAACGGCGGACCGTGCGGCATCTGGGCGCACTGCGGTGACCGTATCGTGGTTCAATACTGTCGGTCGCACGGCAACCGCACCGGCGGTTCGCACGACGGCACGGGCTTCGACCTCGACGGCGGCGTCACCAACTCGATCATCGAACACTGCGAATCGTGGGACAACGACGGACCCGGCTTTCTCGTCTGGAACTACGAGAACGCGCCGTTCACGCTGTCGGGCAACATTTTCCGCGACTGCACCAGCACGAACGACGGACGCAAGCACAACTACGGCGGTATCCATATCGGAACGTCCGGCGAACCCGTCACCGATATGTGGGTGCGCGATTGTCAAGTCACGCAAACCGTCGCCCCGGACGGCAACCGCCCGCCGTGCCTTTGGATCGGCGCGAAGGTGCAGAACGCCGTGCTTCGCGGCAATACGCTTGTCGCCGACCACGACGCGCCCGGCGTCGTTATCGAAAGCGGCGCGGAAAATATCGTGCAGGACAACCAGTGACACGAAAACGCCCTGCCGCGAGGGGTTCGCGGCAGGGTTTCGGGACTTCCACAAATCCCGGACTACGCGGTTTTGCGGCGCACGACAAACGTGCCTATAACGCCAAGCGCGGGAACGAGGAGCGCAAGGCTTCCCGCTTCCGGCACGACCACGGCTTGCGACGGGTTCATTTGTCCGCGAATGGTTCCCCCCGGACTTGCGTTATTGTGCGCGTTGGTGTAGAAGTTCGCCGGGTTCGCCAGCACATTGGCGAGATCGGGATCGGTCACTGAGCCGCCGCTCAAAATCGCAAACAAGTCCACCACAACTCCACCGTTGACACCGGTCGCCCCTTGGTGAATGTGGAACAGGGTTAAGGGAGTGGTGACGTTCGCATTAGTGACGAGCGAGCCGGTCACGGTGTTGGTCGCATCGTTGATGAACAGGGTCGCGGTTCCCGCGCCACCGGTTTCACCTGCCATACCGACTTCCTGCGTAGCATCCATCGGCACGATAAAGCGGATGATAGCGGCTTGCGCGGACGAGGAAGCGAGGGTAGCGATACCAAGAGCAATAAACAAAACGAGTTTTTTCATAAGTATTTCCTTGAGGTTGGCAAGGGATTCGGCATGAGCGGTTGGTTCAATGCCGGATGCGAACCTATAACGCTATCGTAAAGGAAAGACAAAAAGTTTGCCAAAACGAAAACTTTTTTGTTACAATTATTTTCACTCTACAAATGAATAAAATATCGATGATTCGATTCCTGATTCCCCTTCTCTGCGCCGCTCTGCTCGCGCCCCCATCGCCCGTCGCTGCGCAAACCGTCCTATTGTCGGAAGATTTCGACGCGGTGAATACGCTCACCGGGCAAGGCTGGGCGTTCCGCAATACCAGCACCGAGCCGGGAGAGTTTTGGGGCGGCGGAGACGAGTTCATTTTTCCCGCGCAATCGGGGCTACCGGATTCCTATGCGGCGTCGGGATTCGACGCAACGGCGGGAAACGTGCCCGACGAAATTATCAGCAACTGGCTTTTGACGCCGGTGTTATCCTTTACCAACAACGTTTCCGTGTCGTTCTGGACGCGAACGATTAGCCCCGTTTTCGCCCCCGACCGCTTTGAGTTACGCCTTAGCACGAGCGGAGAGTCTACCAATGTCGGCGATTCCCCCGCTTCCACCGGCGACTTTGGAACGCTACTTTTGGAAGTCAATGCAGTCCGATGTCGGCTACCCCGACGCTCGGACGCGCTTCGAGATAGTGCTGGCGGGGGTGCAAGGGATTCAGACCGGGCGCATTGGGCTTCGCCACTACGTCGAGAACGCCGGGTTTTCCGCCGCGAACGGCGATTTTATCGGCGTGGACACTCTGCGCGTACAGACCCTGCCCCCGGTCACGGTCCCCGAAGCGGGTAGCGCATTGCTCCTTTTGGGCGCGTTTCTCGCGCGCGGCGTCGTTGCCGCCCGCAAACGACGCGGCTAACGCGAAACGACTTCGACGTGACCGTCCACGAAGCCGACGCGGATAAACGGGTCGCCGTAATTATTGGCGTCGCGGATCCATTCGATTGCCGTCACGTTCGGAATGCTTTGCAGCGACACGCCGGAGAGTTCGGGGCGTAGCACAAACGGGTTCGCGCCGGGCGACGTGTAGATACTGGTGTCCTGCACATACGGCTCGGTCGCCGCACGGAACGCGGCAAGGGTTTGCATCGGCGGCAGTTTCTCGTCGTAATCCTGCGAATACTGAAGCATGGCGAGAGCCATTTGGCGAATCCGACGCTCGGAGAGTTGACCGGGCGTCAGCGGAACCGGGCGCACCACCACACCGGTCGGCGTCACCTGCCGCACCGCGCCGTTTACGTACCCCGTGGTGAACAAGCCGGAGCGATGCCGCGCCGTGTCTTTGAACGTTTCGGTAGTCGCCGGAAACGACCTCAAGGGTCTGCCCGCGAGCGCGAAGTTATACGGGTAAGCGGAAAGCGTATCAGGACAGGTGAACGAACGCACGCTACCCACGAGGTAGGGGCGCAGTTGGGCGCGAAGCGCGACAGCATTTGTCGCCGACGGTAACGTTTCGTCGTAATCCTGAACATACTGGAGGACGGAGTTATTGATTCGCACCACGCGGTTGAAGCACGAACTATCAGGATGCTCTTGGTCTACGCCGCCGCGTTCGACATGACCGTCGCCGAATCCGACCGTGAAAAGCCGGTCGCCGTGCGGCGCGGAATCGCGGATCAGTTCGGTGTCGTAGAAACCCGGAATCGAAAAAGGGGTGCGACCGGCAATCGCAGGGTTCGGCGTGTACAGTCGCAGACCGTTCGCGGGGCAACGGAACGGGCGCGTATCGCCGCTGAGATACGGCGATATTTCGCGCTGAAACGCCACCGGATTGTTCCAAACTCCGGCATGGGGTAGTGTTCTGTCGTAATCTTCTGTGTACTACAAAACGCCCGCCGTCAGGCGATACATATTGTCCACACAGGCGCGGTTGCGGTCGGTTTGTGCCGATACCACCGGCGCGAGCAGTGCCGCCCCGGCACAAAGAATCAGGGAAGCGGATACGTACTCGGCGACGCCCGGCTTGGTAAACGAAAAAGGCATGGTAGTAGTCCTGCAACCGACGGCGCGGGTAGTATTGTCATGCGCCCCGCGACACAGTATAACAAAACGCGGCGCGGAAAGGCAAACAATTTCGCCCGCGTCCGGTAGCATAACCGGGCGCGGGCGAAGCGTTTTAGAACCGCGTTCTACTTGCGGCG
>JACMIU010000725.1 GCA_014380985.1 Armatimonadota bacterium
CATGACCGACTTGCTCGACGCGAACGCGGCGGGCGTCAGCAACGCCTTCGGTATTTCCGGCGACCGGGTCGTCGGCTCGTTCATGGATGGCACGGACACCAAGCCGTTCATGTTCGATTTCGCGTCGAATACATTCACCGACCTATCCACAGTCGCGGGCGGCACGTTCTTCGACGGCGGATTCGCACAGGCAACCGCAGTCAACGGCTCCGGCGTGGTGGTCGGCACCGCAGAAACCCGTGACGGACGCCGCGCATGGGCTTACAATGTGAACGGTTCCGGCACGGTGCAAGATCTTAACAGCCTACTCAACCCCGCATCCGGTGGTTTCGACGCCCTCACCGACGCCAACGCGATCACGGACGAAGGCGTGGTCGCGGGCGTCGCGTTGACCGGTGTGGACGAGCGGGCGTTTATATCCACCGTGCCGATTCCCGAAGCGGGAAGCGGTCTGTCGCTCCTTATCGGGAGCGCGGTCGTCTTGGGGATAACCGGCGGCAAGCGACGGCGGCGCAAATAGTGTCGCACCGTGCCGGTTGCAAACGCGGTACAATCGTAGCGGCATGAAGATATTCGTTTACGACACCACGCTTCGGGACGGTTCGCAGGGCGAAGGCGTTTCCTTTTCCGTCGCCGACAAAATCAAAATCGCCCGCCGCCTCGATGAGTTCGGCGCAGACTACATTGAGGGCGGCTGGCCCGGCGCGGTTCCTAAAGACACCGAGTTTTTCGCCCGAATGAAAGAAGCTCCCTTGACGAACGCCCGCCTCGCGGCGTTTGGCTCCACGCGCAAGGCGAACACAAAAGTCGAAGAAGATGTTTTGCTCCGTCATCTGTTGGACGCTGAAACGCCGGTAGTGACGATTGTCGGCAAATCGTCCGCGTGGCACGTCACGGAGACTTTGCGTGTTCCGCTCGCGGAAAACTTAGCCATGATTGGCGAATCGGTGGCGTACCTGAAGGCGCACGGCAAGGAAGTGATTTACGACGCCGAGCATTTCTTCGACGGCTACAAAGAGAACCGCGATTACACGATGTCGGCACTCGCGGCGGCGGCGGACAATGGCGCGGATTGGCTCTGCCTGTGCGACACCAACGGCGGTTGTTTGCCGCACGAAGTCGCCGAAATCGTGGCGGGCGTGGTGCGCTCGTTCCCCCAAACCAAAATCGCCATGCACCCGCACGACGACGGCAACTGCGGCACGGCGAACGCGCTTGCGGCGGTGCAAAGCGGCGCGACGCAGGTACAGGCAACCGTGAACGGCTACGGCGAGCGCGTCGGCAACGCTAACATTGTGCCGATTGTCGCCGCGCTTCGTCTCAAAATGGGCTACGACTGTTTGACCGACGCCGCGATGGGCGAACTGACCGCGCTATCGTCGTTCGTGGACGAAACCGCGAACGTCGCGCCGAGTCCGAAAGCCGCCTATGTCGGGCGCAATGCGTTCACGCACAAAGCCGGGCTACACGCCGACGCAATCTCCAAAGCCCCGACCGCGTATGACCATATCGAACCGCACATCGTTGGCAATTCGCGCCGCCTTCTGGTGTCCGAGCAGTCGGGCGGGGCGACCATCGCGCAAAAAGCCGCCGACCTTGGCTACGAGTTAGACAAGCGTTCGCCCGAAGCCCGCGCCGTTCTGGCACAAGTCACCGAGCGCGAACAGGCGGGCTACTCGTTCGAGGGCGCGGAAGGCTCGTTTGAACTGCTTCTGAAAAAAGCGACCGGACGCTACCGCCAACTGTTTGAACTGGTCGGTTTCCGCGTTCTCACCGAACGCCGCCGAAGCGACGCCGAACCCATCACCGAGGCGACACTCCGCCTTCGCATCGGCGACCGCGAAACCCTCACCGTGGCGGAAGGCGACGGCCCCGTTCACGCCTTAGACGGCGCACTGCGAAACGCGCTTGCCGATGTTTACCCGCAACTGTCGGAAATCCGGCTTGCCGACTACAAGGTGCGCGTCGTGTCATCAGGCGAAGGCACGGCGGCACGGGTGCGGGCGATTGTGGAAACCACCGGTGCGGGCGGGAAATCGTGGAGTACCATCGGCGTTTCGACCAACATCATCGAAGCGTCGTGGCTCGCCATCGTGGACGCCATCGAATATGGCTTACTTCAAGACGAAGCGCGGTGACAAAACACAAAAAAAGGCGACGCCGGTAGGAAACCCCGGCGTCG
>JACMIU010000726.1 GCA_014380985.1 Armatimonadota bacterium
TCCACCGGGTTCGTACCGGAGTGCGTGGACGAAAGCCTTCTCGCCACCGGAACCCCGCCCGAAGGTTACGAATGGAAACCCGCCACCGCCGACAAAAAAGGGCTGGTGAACCTCGCCCGCGCCCTCGGCAACTCGCCCGATTCCATCGCTTATGCTTACGCCGAAATCGAATCGGTTCACGCCCGCGAAACGGTGCTGTCGTATATCGGCGACGACGGCATCAAAATCTGGCTCAACGGCGCGGAAGTGTTGGATAACGACGTGCAACGAAAGCACGACGGCTCGCTGACGGCGTATCTAAAAGAGGGCGTGAATCGTCTGCTGGTCAAAGTCTCGCTGGTCGGTAGCGGCGGCTGGGGCTACTCGGTGTCGGTTCCGAAAGCGAACTTCTAAGCGAACGCGGATTTTGAACCGCCAAGACGCCAAGACGCCAAGGAGAGAAAAGAATCTTAAAATCTCTTCTCTCCTTGGCGTCTTGGCGTCTTGGCGGTTCAATCCGTTACGCGAAGGTTCCGGCTTGCAGGTCGTCCAATGCCTGTTTCATTTGCGCGACGTTCGACATCACCAGCGAACGGTATTGCAGAACCGGTTCGTTCAATGGCTTTGCGGAAACGAACACGAACTTCGCCCCGTTAATTCCTGCCGTTGCTGTCACCGTGTCGCCGGATTCCACGAACACGGCAAGGTTTGGCGCAACCGTGGGTGTGTGTTCGTCGCCGAACGCGGGTTCGCCCTTGTAGACGTAGGCGAACGCGGCGTCGCCGTCCGGCACGGGGATGGAAACGCCCGAACCGGCGGGCAGGTGAACATCCAAATACGTCGGGTTGGTAGCAATATCGCGCAATGCCCCCGTTGCCCCGCCAAACATTCCGGCGACCACGCGAACTGTCGCCTCGCCGATCTTCACTTCCGGCACTTCGCTGTTGTGCGCGGCGTGATAGGCGGCAGGTTTCGCTTTCTGATTCGCGGGCAGGTTGAGCCACAGTTGAACCGACTCGTGAACCCCTTCGGCGTTCGGCGACGGCTTTTCCTCATGGAAGATACCCGCGCCCGCCGTCATAAACTGCGTTTCGCCCGCGCTCACGGTTTCTTCATTGCCGAGCGAATCTTTGTGTCCCATCTGTCCGGCGAAAACATACGTCAGCGTCTCGATACCCCGGTGTGGGTGGCGTGGAAAACCCGTTTCGTTGCTCTCGTCGCCGCTTCCCGGCACGGGAGCGGATTCGCTCGCCACGGTTAAATGGTCGAGTAACAAAAACGGGTCTAAAAGCACCAGTTTATCGGAGCCGATGGTACGGTTAATCACCACGCCCTTCGCTTCGTGCGCCTCGCTCGGCGTCATCACAATTCCCACAGACCTTGTTGCCATCGTTTCGTATTTCCTTTGGTTGTAGGATACCCGCAAGCGGCAACAAACAAAAAACGGCGAACGTTTCCGCTCGCCGTTTTTCTTCTATTGTAGCCGAACTTAGTAACCGAAGTTCGTCGCCCCGTACAAATAATTCGAGTTATTCGAGAAGTTTCCATAGGGGCTACCCCCGCCGTTGAACGGCGCGGCGGTATAACCGTTCAGGTTGTAGCCCGTGCCGTAGACTGGGGCGAAACCATTGCCCGTGTTAATGAGCGGCGGTCCGTACAACGCAAACGGGTTTCCGAAGTTGTTCACTACGCCCGGCACGTTCGTTGCGCCAATCGGGTTGTTCGAGCGCGGGTCGGGCTGTAGCGGTGTACCCAGCGGATTGTTAATCGGGGTCGAGTTCAGCGGCTGAAGCCCCGTCCCGGATGTCACCGTTCCCGGCAATTGTGTCGGTTCGCCATACACCTCTACTCGGACATTGCCGGGGTCGGTGGTCGTAATCGGTTGCGTGGACGTGTTTTGTGCGACCGTGGCGGCGTTCTGCAACGCTAAAGCGCGGTTGATGGCGGCACGTCGGCTACCCGACATCTTCACCGACACTACGCGCTTGGCATTCGCCTTCTTGGCGGCGGCTTTTTTGCTTGCCGTTGTCTTGCTTCCCGGCGCGGCGTTCGCCGAGCGGACGGTTAGAAGTCCCGATACTAACGCGGCGGTGACGGTAATCGCGGCGATGACCACGGTGATTTCATTGTTTCGTTTGGTGTTCATGACGTGTATTCCTTTGTTGCCTATTGCACGAATATCTTCCGCGAACGAAAGTAACCCGATGCGTCTCCTGCTCCTATTTTACCCACTTTCCGGGCGGATAAACCTATCAACTGGTTCTCTAGGTAGAAATATGTACACCTGAAACAAACACGGGGTTCCCGAAAGACTTGACAACGGAGATAAGTTAGTGTATGTTATACGTATTGAGGAGTAGGAAGAAATGGACAACCGATGGGCATTGCCGGTAGAAGCGTTGCGAAACGGGTTTTACAGCGCGAAGTATTTTGTGCGGGCGGCGCAGATTTTGCGAAACGCAGAGAGAAAACCCGATGTGCTGATGCAGGTATTTCAGCGTTACGACAACACCGTGCTTTGCGGAATAGCGGAGACGATTGAGATACTCCGGTCGTGTGCCGGACGCTTCGACGAGCGCGGCGAATGGGTGTCGGCGTGGGACGATTTAACCGTTCACGCGCTTGACGACGGGGACACCACGAATGCTTGGGAAACCGTGCTGACGATTGAGGGCGACTACGGCGCGTTCGCGCACCTTGAAAGCGTCTACCTCGGCGTGTTAGCCGACCGATCCGGCATAGCGACCCGAACCCGTGCCGTTGTCGAAGCGGCGCAGGGAAAAACCGTGCTGTTCATGGGCGACCGGTTCAAGGATTTCCGCACACAGATCGGCGACGGTTACGCGGTGCATATCGGCGGTGTCCACGGCGTTTGCACCGACGCGCACGGCGCGGCATGGGGCGGCGACGCGGGCGGAACCATGCCGCACGCGCTTATCGCCGCTTACGACGGTGATACCGTGGCGGCGGCGGTAGCGTTCGCGCAAACGTTCCCCGATGTGCCGGTGGTCGCA
>JACMIU010000727.1 GCA_014380985.1 Armatimonadota bacterium
CAAGATCGGAGAAGGTTTTAGAATCTCTTCCGATCTTGGCGTCTTGCCGGTTCAAACGAATTAGTCGAAGTTCAAGCCGCTTTTATTCCAGTCCTCGGTGAACTTTTCGATGCCGGAGGTGGTGAGCGGGTGCTTGTACATCTGCGCCAAGATTTTGAAGGGGATGGTGGCGATTTGTGCGCCGCATCGAACCGATTCCACGATATGTTGCGGCGAGCGAACCGACGCTACCAGCACTTCGGATGCGAACTCGTACTCGTGTACCATGTTCACGGTGTCGCGCACGGCGACCATACCTTCGCCCGATAAATCGTCCACGCGCCCAACGAAGTTGGACAGAAACGTCGCGCCCGCTTTCGCCGCGATTAACGCTTGGGTCACGGTGAACAGCACGGTGACATTGGTTTTGATGCCTTCGGCGGTGAGTTTCTTAACTGCTTTCATGCCTTCGGGCCCGAACGGGATTTTGACCACGACATTCGGATGCCAACCGGCGACGATATGCGCCTCTTTGAGCATCTGTTCGGCGTTGTCGGAGGTCACGACTTCGGCGGAAACGGGCCCGTCAATCATGGCGCAGATTTCCTGAATCGTGGTTTTGAACCCTTTGCCCTCTTTGGCGAGTAGCGACGGGTTGGTCGTCACGCCATCTACCAAGCCCATTTCGGCGACCTGCCGGATTTCCTCTAAGTTCGCCGAATCAATAAAAAACTTCATCTGTTATGTTAGCCTTTCGGGTACACGCGCTTTGCACGTTTGGCAAAAGTGTACCCGAAAGGTGTCTCGTTCCCGGCGCGTGAAGGCTTACGGGCGGCGGGCGACATACAAACACTCGGAGCAGATTTGGCTGTTGGGGAAGTGAGGGAGTATCTCGCGGCAGATTTTCGCGCCTTTTTTGTCGCGCCCCCAGTTGAGCAGATTATCCAGCAGATTGGAAAACGCCTCGAACGGCACGAACGGGTTCAGTGTTCGGCTGCGTCCGCTACCGATGATTAGGGACGATTCGACGCCGATGGAAACGCCGGTTCCGAGGGCGTCGTAGTAATCGCTCATGTTAATCATGGGGCGATGGCAACTGGGGCAGGAGAGATCGGGATTATCCGACGACATTCCAAACATGGTTTATGCTCTTTCACTACTGTTGGTAGACCTGTGTGCCGTCCGGGGCAAAACCTTTGTTCGTAAGGAGGCGCGAACGCTTGATGAGCCATTGCCCTTTTTCCTTGACCCAAAAGTCGCGCCCTTTGGATTCCGTGATAAGCGGAACGGTGATGCCGTCTTTGCGCCGCAGTTCCATCGTCGCTTTGCCGTTCATTTCAACCGTCGCCGTGTTGTCTTTGAACACGAACTTGGTGATGTCGGCGTCAGCTTTGAAACTTTGCAAGCCATTTCGGAACATCATTGTTAATTGATTTTGTAAATCTTGCGCGGTTTGCTTTTTACCATCAGGGAAGATACAAACGTAATCTTTGGCGTAGTGCTTAAACGATTGCTTTGCTTGCTCCGCAGAACGGATAATGCCTTTTTCGCCGCCGTTTGTGGAAACAATATCGTCGCCTTGATACAGGGCAAGGATGGCTTTCTTCTCCTCTTCGGCGGTTTGGGCGCGGACGGGGAGGGAGAAAGCGAAGAACGACAAGAGCGTAAATAAAAGAAACAGGGCGGGGCGGGCAATTTTGGCGGGCATAGCGGGGACAATTCCTTTCGCGCCCATTATACAGCAAACCGATACGTTTTCGCCTATGTTTTCGCACTGATGAAGCGGGGTAGAATACGGTTGCACACCATGAAACGAAACCCCGTTCTTTTTCTCGCGGTTAGTACCGCCTTAGCACCCTGTCTGTACGCTTTCGCGCAGGACGAAACGCCCGCGAAACCCGAACCGTCTCCGCAAGCGTCCGCGACGCCGAAGCCCGACGCGCCCAAGTCCGTTGCCGATACGAAGAACCGCCTCGACCTGCCGATTACGTTCACCGACGGCGTTTCCTTCGTGACGCGAACGCGCAAGGAACTCGGCTTGTCGCTCGTGTCGGACGCGCCGGTACGCTTCGTCGTGGACAAAGCGCGACTTAAAGACGCCCTCGGCGCGGTGGCAAAAACCTTCCGTAGCGAAGCGGTAGACTTTCGCCCCGCGATTAGCGGCGGGAAGTTCGCTATCAAGCCGGGGCAGTCCGCCCGCGCACTGAACGTGGCGACTACCGCCGAACGTTTCGAGGACGCTGTGACGGAAAATCCCGGCACGGTGTCGTTTCGGGTGTCGCTCGACAAAAAGCCTCCCGTGGTGACTGCCGACAAACTGACGGGAATCACCGGCAAGATGTCGTCGTTTTCGTCGGTTGCGTCGGACACGGCGGGGCGCGATATTAACATAGGAATCGCGGTCGGCGACATTAACGGAACATTGTTATCGCCGGAGGAGACGTTTTCGCTGAACACAATTGTCGGGCGGCGCACCAAAGCGCGGGGCTACAAAAAGGCGAAGGTTTTTGTGAACGCGAAGATTGTGGAGGGCGTCGGGGGCGGCGTTTCGCAGGTTACGGGAACGCTGTTTAACGCGGCGGCACTCGCAGGGCTTTCGATACTCGAAGTCCATCCGCACTCGCGCCCGGTGGCGTACCTGCCGCTCGGACGCGACGCCACGGTCGCCTACGGCTCGAAAGATTTGCGCTTCAAGAACAATACGGACGCACCGGTTTACATTGTCTACACGTTCCAGCGGCAACGGTTGACGGCGACGGTGTGGGGCAAACCGGTGGCGGGACGCAAAATCGCGCTTCGTCCACGGGTACAGCGGCGCGGCGCG
>JACMIU010000728.1 GCA_014380985.1 Armatimonadota bacterium
GGCATATCGAATGGTGCAATGCTTTTAAGCAACGATTGGTGGAAGCCGGGGTACGGGCGACGGTGGATACCCGCTCGGAAAAAACCGGCAAGAAAATCGCCGAGGCGCAAATCGCCAAAGTGCCGTATATGCTGGTTATCGGCGACCGCGACATCGAAAACGGCACGGTGGCGGTGCGGCAACGCGAACGCGGCGACCTCGGCGCGAAGAGCGTGGAGGCGTTTGTGTCCGATTTGCTCGCGGAAATCGCGGCGCGGGATATTCATCATCCGTCCGGTGTTTAGCAAAACTGACACGTGAAGCGTAATTGTATTGGGGTTCTGTAACAGGATAGGCTCCAGAAAGAAACAATTATGGCTTGGGTGATTGTGGAACACCGATTAGGGAAAGCAGGACCGTTGAAACAACGGACGGCTCGGCAACGCGATTGGGACAGAAAGTACGGAGAAAGTAACTGGGAAATCGGCTATGTAGTCGAGGGACATTTTGTCATTCAAGATCAAGCCCTTGAAACGATTTACTATCAAAGTTACGAACATCATTTTCAAGAGCATCCGTCCGATTTGGAAGAACTTGTCCGTTTGGCAAAAGTTTTACGTAATCCTCATGCGGAGGCGACAACCAGTGTAGACCTTCAAGTTCCTGCAATCACTGACTATTTGAGTCGCAACGGGCTAATACTGAACGGTAGGGAAGTCGTTGACATCGGCTCTTGGGAGGGGCAATCGTCCCATGCGATAAGTATCCGCCTCAGCCCTCTTTCTGTGCGCGTTGTCGGAAATCCTAAAATGACTCTGGAGCAGTATTGGCAGGATAAGAAGTGTTTAGCTGTTTGGGAGGATGAGGGAGCGGTCACATAAGCGACAGCATCCTAAGTCGCGGAGCCAATGGCTTGAAGTGCTTGCGACGGTTCGCTTTATGCCGGGAGGGCGAACCGTTGCGGTGTTTCGGTTTCCAAAACAACCGTGGTTCCGGTGGAACTGGTGAGTAAGTAAACGCGGTGGCAGGTGGAAACAATCAGCGAGAAGCCTTGACCGAGTGTACCCTTTGACGAAAAACCGGCTTCGAGAATCGCTCGGTGCAAGAACGCATCATCAATTCCCGTGCCGCTGTCGCGTACCCAAATCTGCAAGCAACCGCGCTCGTCGGCGCGGATTTCAGCAACGCCGCCGGTCGCGTGAACCACGGCGTTCAGCGCGGCTTCGGAACCGGCAATCACTAAATCCCCCGTGACCGATTCGGACAGCCCGACGGAAGCCCCGGCTTTTCGGATGCGGGCGCGTACCTCGCTCAGCATGGCGGACGCGAGGGGAACCGGCTCCTCGCCGGGCGCGAAAGGAAGCAACGCGGGCAAGTCGGCGGACGATTCGCACAGGGTCAACCTTTGGGCGGTGACGGCGGTGAGAATATCACGCAGGAACAATTGTTGACGAGTCTGCGCCGTTTCAATCTCTGTATGCAAACTTTTCTGCTCGTGTTGTAATCGCGTTACTTTTTTTCGCGCTTCGTTCAAAATCGAACCGACGCCGACCGCGCCAAAGTAAAGAAGCCCGGCTTCCCATCCTCGCGCAAAGGTTAGGGCGGATCCGACGATAGCAAGTGAGGGGGCAAAATAAAGTACGCCGAGCCATCCGCAAACATAGGCGGCACCGGCGAATATGCCGCAAAAGCGTGTCAGAGCATACGCAGCAACAATTCCGATGAGTAGCGGTGAGGAGAAAAGTAACCCGCGTTGCGACAGATAGAGCAACGCACCGGAAAGCGCGATACCCGCCAGCGTCGCCATCGGCACACTAGGCCATTGTCCCAGCAAAGGCAATGCACCAGTGCGATGCGTCGTTGATACCGTGCCAATTGTGTTTGCGGGAAATCGGTACGAGGCGTTTGTTTTGTCGTTCACTAAAAGAGCCATTGTATTGTTTTATCGTCGCCCGGAAATCATAGCTGATAGCAACCATAGAAGACCGCCACCCGATGCCTTAGTTCCACAATAACTAACGTTTGGCTTAGGATGTCTGTCGTTTTTTGCGCGAAAAAGTTAGGATGTCTTCGTATAGATTTCGTCCGGTGGCAAAATGACCGGCATGACCTCTACCCATTCTCCCGCTTCTACCTGACGATAATAGCAGGATTCATGCCCCGTGTGGCACGTAGGACCTACCGGGTCGGCAAAAATCAACAGTGAATTGTTTTCGCAGTTCACGCGAATGTTCCGCACACGCAGAAAGTTGCCGCTGGTCTCACCCTTGAGCCAAAGTTTCTGGCGCGACCGGCTCCAAAAACAGACATTCCCTTCGCCAACCGTTTTTAGTAACGCTTCACGATTCATAAAGCCAAGCATTAACACGTCTTTGCTTTGATGATGTTGCACGACCGCCGGAACCAAGCCGTCTTTATCGAATCGAATAGATTGTATCGGAAAATTGTTCATACTGTCTGCTTATTTCGCCGCTTGCACGGTGTCTATTATTTCACATCGGCTATCCGGTGACGTGTCGTATGGAAAGCCCTGCCCCGGCTAAATACGTTTTGATTTGCGCCACGGAGTATTCGCCGTAGTGCAGGATGGACGAAAGCAGTACTGCCGACGCTCCGCCTGTCGTGAGCGCGTCGCGCAGGTGCGCGGGCGTTCCCGCGCCGCCGGATGCAATCACCGGAATCGGAACCAGATCGGCGACGGCACGGGTAAGCGTCAAATCGTAGCC
>JACMIU010000729.1 GCA_014380985.1 Armatimonadota bacterium
GTTGGCGGCGTGTCCCGCGTGGTCTATTTTTCCACGGTCGCGGTCTACGGCGAAGCCACGCCGCCCGAAGGCATCACCGAGGACGCCCCCCCCGCACCCGTCACGCCCTACGCGGAAACTAAACTGCGCGGCGAAACGCTCGTGACGGATTGGGCGACACGCACCGGCAAGACCTCGGTTATCCTGCGCCTTGCCACGGTGTACGGGGCGCGAGACCGGGGCAATATGGCGCGAATGGCGGACGCGGTGCGGCGGGGGCGGTTCGTGTTGCCGGGAAGCGGCGCAAACCGCAAAACGATTGTCGCGGTAGAAACCGTGGCGCAAATCGCCGTGAACGCCGCGTTTTCTGAGGACGTGCCAAACGGCTTGCCGGTGGTGGTCGCGGACGCGGGCGGGGCGGTGACGCTTCGGGAAATCGCGCTCGACATGGCACGGGCGGCGGGTGTGCCGGACGCCCACGCCCTTCGCTCGGTTCCCCTGCCGGTGCTTCGCGTTGCCGCGACCATCATCGAAAGCGCATACCGCGTTGCTCGCCCCGGCAAGTCGCCGCCGATTACCGCCACGCAGGTCGAACGATTGGCGGCGGACAACGTGTATTTGACCGAACGTATGACGGCGTTACTCGCGCCACACGCCCCCTAATCGTTCCCAATCGGCGGGCGTGTCCACATCGGCGACGCCTTCGGGGAACGAAACGGCGACGGCATCCCCCGACCGTCGGTGTCGCTCGATAATCGCCCGTGCGCCGCTTGCGCCGTCCAGCGCGGCGAGTTCGGGCAACACGGTTTTGTCGAACAGGCACGGAACGCCCCACGTCCCGCCGTACTCGGACGCGACGATGGTTGCGCCGGTGCTTTCGCGGGTATCGCACAAACGCCGGAGCAGTTCCTCGCTCACGAACGGTTGGTCGCACACGAGCAGTAGCACCGCGTCAAAAGGAGCGTTCACGGCAAGGAGCGCGACAACCCCGGTGCGAATCGAACCGCCCATTCCGGCTTGCCAATCGGGGTTGAACGCGGCAACGACGCCCGACGCGCCCGTGGCGGCTTCGACTTCCGGCGCGTTCGCCCCCGTGACCAGCACCACCGGCGCGAACGACGCCGCTTGCACGATTCGCACGACGCGGGCAACGAGCGTTTCGCCGCCGAAAGAAAGCAGTTGCTTCGGGCGACCGAGGCGCGTCGAGCCACCGGCGGCAAGAATAATCGCGGCTACGCCGCTATCGCACACGTGATTTTCTCCCCGGTCGGCAGACGGACGGCTTCCGCCCCGGCGTTTCGCGGGTGAATCGGATCGCTTCGCTCGCGCAGTGCGCTTCCGCCTCGCCCACTTAGCACCGCCTTGATTTCCGCGACAATGGAAAGCGCGATTTCCTCAGGCGAATCGGCTCCGATGTCCAGTCCGACCGGGGCGTACAGCCGCTCCCGCTCCCGCTCGGTGAACGTTTCGCCGGAGCGGGCGAGTTCCGCCAAAAGGCGGTCGGCACGTTTGCGTGGCCCCAGAACACCGACATACGCGGCAGACGACCGTAGCACCGTGGGAAGCAACGCCAAATCGTCGAGGTACTGATGCGTCATCAGCAACACCGCCGCGCCGGAGGTATCCACCGATTCGGCAACGGTGGCGCGAACGCTGTCCGCTTGCGCGAACCGCGCCGCCAGTGTGGCGGCGTTCTGCGACGAACGCGGCGCGACCACGGTGACGTGCCAACCGAGTTCCTTGGCAAGCCGAATCACCGGCAACGTGTCCTGCCCCGTTCCGTAGAGAATCAGCGACACGGGCGGCACAATCGCTTCCCAGAACACAGAAACCGTTTCGCCGGAGGCAAGCGTATATACCACGTTCCGCGAAGCCCGCTCACGGATAACCGCGTCGGCGTCCGCTTGCAGTTCGTCGCGCCACTCCACACCGACAAGGGAGCCGCCCGCTTCGTCATACCAGAAGCGTTGCCCGACAGACTCGCCGGTGGACGATTCGTACACGGTGGCGAACGCGCCCCCCCGACGCGCTTCGAGAGAGCGGCGCAAAAACGCAAACGCTTCCGAGGGCGCGGCGGGGACACGCTCCAGTAGCACACGCACCACGCCGTTGCACCCCAAGCCCAGCCCCCACGCCATTTCGTCGTCCTCGTCCGTGGTGGAATCGTAGGTCACAAGGGCGTAGCCGGTCGCCTCCGTGCGCCACCACGCCTTGCGTAGCACGTCGCCTTCCAAGCAACCGCCGCTGATACCGCCCGCCGTCCACCCCTGACGGCTGATTAAAAGACGCGCCCCGGCACGGCGATACGTGGAGCCGCACACCTCGACAACGGTGGCGAGAACCGCTTCTTCGCCCCGCTGTTGCAGTGTTTCCAAGCCCTCCAACACTTCCCGTAACTCTTTCATCGTTTGATTCGCCGGGACTAACCCATCACCTTGTCGGGGGTCAGGGGAAGTTCGCGCAGTCGCTTTCCGGTCGCGTTAAATATCGCGTTGGCGATTGCCGCCGGAACGCCGCAAATACCGATTTCACCGATGCCGCGCACCCCCAAACGGTTGATATGCGGGTCGGCGACGTTGACAAACTCCACCTGAACCCCCGACACGTCGGCGTTCGCAGCGAAGTGGTAATCTGCCAGATTGCGGTTGACGGGGCGACCGTTGCGCGGGTCATACGCCGTTTCCTCGCTCATCGCCATACCGATGCCGAACCCGACACCGCCCATGATCTGATTTCGCGCCGTTTTCGGGTTCAGAATCGTTCCCGCATCCACCACCGATGCCCAGTCCAACACGCGCACCGTGCCAAGTTCGGGGTCTACGCGCACCTTGCAAAACTGCGCCCCGAACGAGTGGAAAGCGTATTTGTCTTCGTCACGGTCGGTTTCTGATTCGGGTTCGACCATCACACA
>JACMIU010000076.1 GCA_014380985.1 Armatimonadota bacterium
AACCGCCGGTGCGCTTCTGGGGTCGTTGGCGGCACGCAAAGCACTGTTTCTTCCGATTACTTCAAGGGCAATAGGTAGACCATCGTAATCGTCCATATACTGGCGATAAGCGAGAACAAGTTGCTTTAAGTTGCTGGCGCAAGCCGCCTGCCGCCCTTTCTCCCGCGCCCTGCCGAACACCGGAAACAATATCGCGGCAAGGATGGCGATTATCGCTATTACGACTAACAACTCGATCAGGGTAAAAGCGTGACGAACGGTTGCTGGTCGGTGTTTTGCAGGTGTCAATATAAGGGCTTTCTTTGCAATCTACGGTGGAATAATGGCTATTGTACCGCCCGACTATCCGGGACGCAAGCCCGTGGTATATACCAATTTTGCCGTCAGTCCATCCCGCCTACTTGCGGCGTCGCAAGACTCCCGCCAAGCCGATGGCTAAGCCGGATGCCATCAATCCCACGGTTCCTGCTTCCGGTATTACGACGGGAACAAGGTCACCGTTAATCTGGATTTGACCCGACGTGATGCTGTTGTTGACGCCGCCGAGGTTGGTGTCCGAACCGTTGATATACAAACCGTATTGCGGGTCAATGTAACCCGAATCGTTCTGGGCAATCGGGTCAAGGTTGGTAGTTGGGTTGTGCCACCGCGCCCGCACATTTCCCGCTGTGAAAATTACCAGATAGGTCGTGTTCGTCTCCAGCACCGGCGCACCGTTCGCGGCGAACGTGTATGTTTCGGGCAAACCCGGAAGCGCGGTCACGGACGCGCCTTGCAGGGTGGCGACCGGCGCGGGAATCACGCTGGTTCTGCCGCCCATGCCGTCGGGAAAGTTGAGCGCGGTTACGCCTACGCCGCCGACGCCGGGGTACAGGGCGGCGGTCACGGTTGCCGCGTCGGTTCCGGTTTCGAGCGCGAAACTGGCGAATACACTCGTCAGGGTGTAAGCGTTCGCACCGGTGGTGAAGCGCAAGCCTTTGCGCGTCAGGTTATTGGGTGGTGTGCCGGTGGTGGAAACACCGATACCGGTGGAACTCGCGGGGTTCACCGGAAGGTTAAAGTTGGAGAACAGCGAAACGGCGCGGGCGTTCGGCGCGAAGGCAAGTGCGCCGAGCATAAGCGCAAGCAGTGCCGGAAGGGGGTGGGTAGCGAAACGGGTCATGGTGTTTTTCCTTCAACAAACCGATAATTTTACCGATACGGAAAATCGTTGCCGTTTCCGACGGGAGGCGGCGATTTGATAGCACATTTTAACACGGTTTATTTCCGATGGCAGGAAACGAACGCCAAAATAAATCCAAAAATCTTTTGCGCTTTGAGAGTTTGAGAGTACGAATCGCTTGACAAGAAAAACGCCCTGTGCTATTGTGTCTGAGATATAATCGCGTCCGTGCCGTGCCGCCTTTTTTTCGTTTGGAGCAATGAAGAAACGAAGGGATCGCGGCGACCATCCAAATACCCAAATCCCTGGATCTGCGGACGCCTGAAATGCAGGAGGACTTGCTCGTATGACACTCGCCGAACGGCTCCACCAAGCCAAATTAGGACGCACCCTTGCGCCCATAACACTGCTCGCCGCCACGCTGTCGGTATCCGCCGCCTACGCGCAGGCTCCCGCCGCCACGATGTCGGTTTTAACCCCGAAGCAAAACGAAACGCTCGGAACCACGCGCTTCAACTTGGATGTTCGCTTCAAGTCGCTCAACGATTCTCCCGTTGTCACCGCCGAACTGTGGGTAGACGGGGTTCGCTGGGTGCGCCGCGACCTCGATTCGCCGCGCCGCGCTTCGACCCTTTCGTTTCTGGTTGATGGCTCGACGCTTTCCGCCGGAGCGCATACGATTGTGGTCAAAGTTCTGAACGCCGAAGGTAATGTGTCGTCGGCAAAGGTGAATGTGGTTGCCGGTTCCAATGACGCGACGGGCGAAGACAACTACGCCGGTCCCGAAGTACGCTTCGTGAATCCCGGCAACGGCAAGAAATTAGTCGGCACGGTGGATCTGCTGGTGGATGCCAAATCGCGCAACGGCTCGCAACCGTATGTGACCTTCTTCGTGGACGACAAGTTCAAAACCATGAAGAACTACCCGCCGTACTCGTTCACGTGGGACACCACGAACGAAACGAACGGGGTTCACACGATTACCGCGAGCGGCTACCTTGACTCCACCAACGCCACCACGACGCGCAAAATCACCGTGGTCGTCAACAACCCCGGCGGCTTCACCAAACGCGCCAGCGAAATCCCCGACCTGTCCGCGCCGCGTTCAGCGACTAAAGCGGCAACCGTTGCCAAACCGCTGACGATTCCGCTTCCGAAAGCATCGGTTGCGCCGGTTTCAGTACCGACCGGTGACGCGCAAATCGCCGAATCCGCCGCACCCGCCCTGCTTGCCGCCGCTTCGCTCGGACTGGAAACCGGCAACGCTTCCGCCTCCGCCGCGCAAACCGCCGCCCCACGCCTTGCGGTTCCGTCCGCCCCTGCCGCCGCCATCGTTGCCCCGGTGAAGGCGGTCACGGTGCGCGTCGCGCCGCGTCTCGTTAGTGTCGCGCCGGACGCCGTGCTGGTCGGCACATCGGAACCGACGGTGGCGGAAGTGCCAATCGACGACCTACTTCCGGCAGACGCGTTCGCCGCGCTTGCCGAATCGCCCGTCGCCGCGTCCAAAAACGTGTCGCTTGCGCCGCGCCTGTCGCGTCCTGTTATAACCTCCGTTATAGCAAAAGCCACGCCCCGCGTTGTTAATACCGGAACGCCCGCGCCGAAGCAAGTCAGTTTGCCCGTCCCGACCGTGACCGCCGCGAAGGTGAAAGCCGTGCGCCGCCCTATTTCTCAAATCGGCGTCAAGCCGGTGCAGGTCGCGTTCGATGGCGAAAAAATCGCCTTCGATGTCGCGCCCCGCGTCGAAGCCGGAATGCCCGTCGCACCGTTCCGTCAGATTTTCGAGCATACCGGCGGCAAGGTGTCTTGGGTGAACGACACCAAAACGATGCGAGCCGTGAACAGCGACCGCGAAATCGTGATCGGTGTCGGCAAGTCCTCGGCAATCGTCAACGGAAAGAAAGTATCCATGACCCGCGCCGCCTCGCTCGACCGGGGGCGCACGATTGTGCCGCTCAACTTTGTTGGCAATGCGCTCGATGTTGATGTGAAATACGATCCCGTGACCGGGCGACTGAGCATCACCTCGAAAAACTAACTCCGGTTTTACGGACGAAAAAGGCGCGGCTTCAGTCGCGCCTTTTTTGTTTCCCGATTATCTCGCCCTGTTTTTTGTGGAGCGGCACTAAAATTGCTATATAGAAGTTGAGGAAAGCGTGTTCTCCGAAGCGTCCGCGTTTCTTTTTTAATCCATGAATCTGCAAAATCTATCGAAACAAACCAAAGCGTACCTTTTCATCGTGTTTGCGATGGGTATCGCCGCGATTGGCTTTTGCGCGTATGCGTATCCACTGACCCCCTTGA
The DNA here is from genome assembly GCA_014380985.1 of Armatimonadota bacterium. Taxonomy (GTDB): domain Bacteria; phylum Armatimonadota; class Armatimonadia; order Armatimonadales; family Armatimonadaceae; genus JACMIU01. The sequence continues at coordinate 3,467 of JACMIU010000076.1, forward strand.
ACTGGTACGTGGTTCTACCGGGGCTGTTGGTATCGGCGGGGGCAGCGATGATCTCGGTTCCCATTGTCGCGCATCGTAGCGGCAACAAGCATTTGGAAAACACTTCGATGTCGCTCGGAATGATTCCCACGTTTTTGCTTCTGATTGCGTTCGGTCCCCTTGCCGGGGTGCTGTCCGGCGCGGTGTCGGCTCTTGTCTCGACGATGTACCCCAATCGTTCGTATCCGGTGCAAATCCTGTTTAGCACGGCGGCGGTGGTGCTGGCGGTGCTGGCGGCAAGCCCGGTGCTAATGATGGTGGGACTGGCGCAACCAGGACAACCGTTCCCATCACCGATTACGCTGTCTGGTTCCGCGCAAATCGAGCAGTCACTCGCCACACTCGCCGCCGGAGCCGTCTATTTTTTGGTGAACACGCTACTCGTTACGCTGGTGATTTCACTGGTCGGGGCGGGCGGCAAGCGTGTTGCCGCCTATGAAACGTGGCGTGACAACTATCTATGGACATTCCCGGTTTATATCGCCTCCGCCGCCGCCGCCGCGCTGCTGTACGTGTTTCTGCCCTACGTTTACAGATACTGGCAAAGCAGTATCGCCATGCTTGCCCTCGCGGTTCCGGTTCCCGTGCTAATTTACTACGTGGCGCAGTATCACCGCCAGAGCAACCTGCATTATCGCAACTATATCGCCGAACTCGAACACGGACGTGAAGAACTGCAACGGCTGTATATGGCAACCGTGGAATCGTTCGTGCTGGCGATTGACGCGAAAGACCGCTACACGCAGGAGCATATCCGGCGCGTAAAAGACTACTCGATGGAACTTGCTACCGAGATGCGCCTTTCGGACACGGAAAGAAAATCGGTCGAATACGGCGCACTGCTTCACGACATCGGCAAAATCGCCATTCCCGAAAGCATACTGTCCAAACCGGGCAAACTCACGCCGGGCGAGTTTGAAACGATGAAAACGCACACCATCATCGGCGCGAACATTTTAGAGCCGGTGCGTTTCCCGTTCCCTGTGCAGGGCGTGGTGCGCTCACACCACGAACGCTGGGACGGCAACGGCTACCCGGACAAATTACAGGGCGAACAGATACCGATTGGGGCGCGAATCCTTGCCGTGACCGATGTGTTCGACGCGCTGACGACCGACCGGTCGTATCGGCGGGCTTGGTCACGCGCCGATACGATGATGTACCTGCAGAAAAACATGGGCAGTCACTTCGACCCGCACGTGGTTTCGGCATTTTTGCGGATTCTGCGCCGCGAGGAAGAACGCGCCGCCGCGATGGTGGACGGTCGCCCCGCGCCGCAGAAAGCCTCCGAACCGTTCGCGGTGTAATCGAAGGGGCGTGGCACGGGGCGGTTTAAGCGGCAAGCACCCGCGCTACCTGCGCGTCCCATGTTCCGGCGATGCGTGTTCCGTACTCGGCTTCGCCACCGGTGGCGTTCTCCCCGGTCAGAACCGGTCGCTTACCGGTTTCAAAGCCGCCACGCGCCCTGCCGCTTTGATTCGCGTGGATAAAATGAAGCGCGACGCCCGCCCGTTCGGTGTCCGTGGTGTTCGCTCCGGTCGCGTGCGGCGTCCCATAGGCAAAAAACAACGCCCCGCCCGCGACAATCTCAAGCGGTATGGCAAGCGACTCATCGGGAAAACACCGGATATGATGGTCGCTGTCGCCGTCGCGCTCGTGTGGAAGCGGGGTATCAAAAGCGCGGGGGATCACACGCAAGGTTCCGTTTGCTATTGTCGCGTTGTGAACCGCCGTCCAAAGCGCGGTTCCTTTAAGCGGGTCGGGAATCTGGAAGTAGGCGTTATCCTGATGCCAGTTGGTCCCCGCGCCGTGCTTCGCCGGTTTCAGGAAAACTTGATCCAGATGTAATACGACCGAATCGCCCGAATTGCCATCGCCAAGAAGCGATGCTACCGCTTCGGCGACTTTCGGCGCGAACGGCATGGCGCGGAAAAACGCGCTATGCGGGTACATCGGGCAAAGTTGCAGGTTCGCTTTGGTCGGCGACGCCGTCTGTCCGTCGCCCGCCGTGGCGACGTTGCGAAGCAACCCCTCCGCCTTCAGCCGTTCCAGTTCCTTTTGCATCGCGGCAACCTCGATGGGTGTCCAAAAGTTCGGCACGGCAAGATAGCCTTCGGTGCGAAACTGTTCGCGTTGTTCGTTTGTGAAAATCATAGAACCCTCCTTATCAGATGGTGAAAGTATAAGCGGATTTGTACAGCGTTACCATTGCCGCCACGCGCTTTTAGTGGTATTTTTTCACCATGCGTACCGGATTTGCGCGAACATCGGCAGTGCCAAGCACGGCTCCCCTGCATACTGCGCCCCTGCTCCACGTTCCCCTTCGGGAACCTCCCGTTATCGAGTGGCTCGGCGTTGGAACACACGGTCGCTTTGCCCGCGAGGATTACCGGTTGCCGCATCTTTGGTGTCTGCACCTGTATTCGTGGACGGGTGTGCTTCGTGCCGCAGATACCACGCTTCCGGTCGCCCCCGGCTATGTCAGCCTTGTCGCGCCGGATACGCCGTTGTCGCATTTTTTTCGCCCGCAAGACCCTCCCGCCGTGCATTTGACGTGCGGGTTTCGGCTTGCCGCGCCGGGCAGTGAACCCGGCTTTCTGCTTCCGGTGATGTCCGACACCGACGCGGCGTTCGGCACATTGCGCGGTTTATACGAAAAAGCCGTGGCGGTTTTCCCGTTTGCACCGCGCCGTGCCGAATCCGTGATTTGGGATATTTTGTGGCGACTTGTCGAGACGCCTGCTTCCACCGAAACCCCGCTTTATCCGGTGGCAACGCCGCGAACGGATGTGGTCACGCGGTTGCGCGAAACGATTGAACTGCGCCTGTCCGAACCGCTTCGCGTCGCCGAACTTGCCGAACTTGCCGGTCTGTCGCACAACCATCTTACGCGCTTGTTCCACGCCGTCACGGGTAAAACCGTGGTCGCCTATGTCCGGGAAAGGCGAATCGAGCGGGCGACCCGATTGCTAAAACACACCACAATGCCGGTAAAGCAAATAGCCGCACAGGTCGGGCTACCCGATTTGCAAGCGTTCAACAAAGCGATTCGCGCCGCGACCCGTGTTTCGCCGCGAGGGGTACGGGCGGGGTTAAAAGCAGGTAGCGACGGGTAAACCATGATCAGGAGACGGAACAAAGATCATGCGAAAAACTTGTACAATTTTAGCGGCATTGCTGATGGCGGGGGCGACTTTCCCCGCGTTTGCGGACGACAACTATGCGGCGGAAATGTCCGCACCGGACGTGATCGGAATCCAGCGTAAGGTCGCGCCGAACGAAGTCACGCTTAACGGCAAAACGCTTTTCGTGGTTCCGGTCGGTTCGGGAACGCTATCCGCCGCCGACCGCGCCGATATTATCCGCGAACGTCTCGAAGATATTGCCGCGCATTATGTAGCGTCGAACGCGGTCACGGTATCGCAAGGGGGCGAGGATACGTTCGTGGTCGCGGTAGCGGGGGAGAGTGTTGCTACCGTGGAGCCGCGCCTCGCGGAAGCGGCGGGCGCGGATTCCGCCAAAGCCCTCGCATTAGTTTGGGCAAAGTCGGTGCGCGAATCGCTTGCGAAACCGGCGGTTCGGGTGTCGGTGCGCTAAATGGGGCGTAAGGGCGTACAATGACCGGTACATGAATGAAGAAACAGTACCCACGCCGTTATCGTCTGCCGGACGTAAGGCGTGGCGGGCGTTGTACGAAGCCCACGCTTTGGTGACGCGGCGCATCGAGCGTGATTTGACAGCAATCGGGGGCGGTTCGCTTTCCGACTACGGCGTTTTGTTCACGCTCTCGAACGCGCCGGGGGGTAGGGTTCGCCTGTCGGAACTCGCCGACGCCGCGATGATGTCGCGCTCCGGCGCGACGCGATTGGTGAACCGTCTCGAAGAGGGCGGATTTTTAGAACGAATCGCTTGCGACACCGACAAACGCGGGATGTTCGCGGTGCTAACCGAGGCGGGGCGCGGCGAAATGCGCCGGATTTGGGCGGTGTATTC
>JACMIU010000730.1 GCA_014380985.1 Armatimonadota bacterium
CGGCGATAATGGCGCAGTTTGACGCCGCGATCCACGTGTTCGGTGCTATCCGACAGCACTTCGACAAGCACGGTGGGGTTGGTAAGCGCGTTGTTTGTCGCGTTTTTCTGTCGCTCGCCGACAACGACGCCCGCATCAGGGTAGTAATAACTGATCCCGGCTTGAACGCGGGCGTCGTTGGAAAAAACGGCACAGTCACTTTCTAACAACTGACTTTGAAGGGTAAAAATGAAATTGGTTACTATTTGAATGTGAGAGTCGCTCGCGCCTGCCATAGGAATAATTTTTCCTTCTATAAACTCGCTCCGCCGCTCCGCCGCGTCGTCTATGGCGAGGTATTCGGCGGCAGAAACGCGGCGCGGGGGGTGCGCAAACACTTCTTTCGGTCGAACGGATGTGTCGAGAATTGAGGTATCCATGAGGTCAGTATACCAAAGTCGCCCGGCGTCGCCCGCTGTTTCTGCCGCTCGACGCACAAAAAACTTCAGGCTTTTGTTGTCGCCGGGGGCAGGATTTCGCGCCGAAGTGCCGAAGATAAAGGCGTATGCGCTTTCTTCTTCCCGCTGTATCCCTGTCCCTGCTCGTTTGTGCCGCTCCGGTGTGGGCGCAAAGCCGTGGCACACTGTCGTCCCGATCCGTGACGGGCGGGACATACCGCGCTTTGCCCGCGCTCGGTCGGTCGGCGAAAACCACCTCGTCCCAAAAACAACCGGTGAAATTCGAAACCGAACTGGTGATGGGGCGCGTCGGTGTGGTGCGCGTGGCGTCGGTGACGCTCCGGCGCGGGCGCAATCCCGGCGACAAAGCCCTCGCCGTGGCGACGCGGGAGACGAACCTTGTAGTGCTGATGGAAAAAGACGGCTATCAGGGTTGCCTGATGCAAGACAACACGCTCGGCTGGGTGGCGTCCGAAGCGGTGGAACTGTTAGATTACCGGGTGCAGGTGAAACTACACAAAGCCGTTGCCGCCGAGATACCGCAAGTCGCGCCGCCGACGCCCGAAACGGAGCCGACCGAAACCGCGCCGGAATCGGAAACCACCGGCGATCCTCGTGCCGACGCCGTCATCCGCGAAGCGTTCACTTATATCGGGGTGCGCTACGTGTGGGCGGGCAACACGCGAAACGGTCTCGATTGCTCGGCGTTCGTGAAAAACGTGTTCGCCAAAACGCTCGGCGTGGGGCTTCCCCGGCATTCCGGCGACCAAGCCCGCGTTGGGACACCGGTCACATCCACCGACGATTTATCGGCGGGCGACCGGTTGTACTTCGACATGGGGCGAAAAGGGCGCGTGTCGCACACCGGCATTTACTTGGGCAACGGCTATTTTATCCACGCTTCCTCGAACCGGCACTGCGTCGGCGTGGATAAACTCTCGTCGGGCAATTACTGGAAAAGCCTTGTCGCGGCGCGGCGCGATTTGTAACGTGCTACCGCCGGTTAGACGCTACCGCCGGTTTCGCCTTGAGCAGTCCCGCGAACGACGATTGCATTTTATCCAACTTCGGCTTGATCACGGCGCGGCAGTACCCTTCTTCCGAATGTTTCTCGTAGTAATTGAGATGGTACGCTTCGGCGCGGTAGAAGTTCTTGTACGGCGATACGGAAGTCACAATCGGTGACTTCCACATTCCCGACGCTCCCACCTTTTTGATAGTCGCTTCAGCGGCACTTTTTTGCGCGGGCGATTGGTAGAAAATCACCGAGCGGTACTGCGTTCCTGTATCGGCTCCCTGCTGGTTGAGCGTGGTCGGATTGTTCACCGTTAGTAGTACCTGCACCAAGTCGCTGAACTTGACCACGGCAGGGTCGAACACGACGCGCACGGCTTCGGC
>JACMIU010000731.1 GCA_014380985.1 Armatimonadota bacterium
GAAACGGTTCGTAGACTTGCCAAAAAGCCGGGTGGCAGGTCGGCGACGCGCCGTGCCGCTTCCGCCACGCGCCGGGCGCGAAAGCCCAAACCGAGGGCGCGAAACGTTTCTTCCGAGGTTTCCGCGAGGCACGACGCCGACGGGAACGCGCCCCACGCATCGCCCGCGCACTCGCGGGAAACCGCCTGTAGCATCCCGCCGATTCGCGTTATCGGTGCGACCGACGCGCACAAAAACGAAAAGAAGCACTCGTGCGGGTCTTGGCGCAAAACGCGCACCCCCGGCTGCGAAACCCACGCCTCGGCGAAATGCGGGTCTGCCGACGCCCACGCTTCGGCGGCATCGGCGAGGCGAAAATCGTCAAGGCGCAGGAAATGGCGCACGGCGTTTCGCGCATCGGCGTCGGTCGCCGCGCCGGTCAGTTCATAGGTCAGCGTGTCGGCGTCGCCCTGCGAAATCGTGAGCGCGTAGCCGTTTTCGATGACTCCGCGCCACGCCCCCGCTTCTGCGTCGAACCGCCACCGGAACACCTGCCCGCTCGAAAGGCTTGCGGCAAGGTCGAGCTCGGCGCGAGAAACGCCGGTTATCGCGCCGGAAAAAAGAAGCGGGGTAGTCACGGTAAACGATTGTATCAAATCCCAGCGTTCGTGGTAGGATGGCTTCGGAAAGCAATCGTGCTTACGAAAGGACTGCGAACATGGCAAATCGTGCATTTCTGACGCTTTTGGGGCTTCTACTTCTTGTGCCGCTCGGTTGCGGCGGCGGTGACGACAGTAACACCGACACGACCCGCAAAACCGGCATCGGCGGCGTCGTTGTGGACGGCAACCCGTACAGCGAGACGAATTACTACCAGAAGGCTTCGCCGCTACCACCGGGACGGGCGAATGCAAGGGTGTTTGTTTACGTCGGCGACGGCGTTAATGTTCGGCAAGTTGCCGAGGGCAGGTCGGGCAGTGATGGGCGTTTCTTCATTCCACTGCAACCGGGCGGCTACCGTATCCACGCGCAACGTCCCGGAACCGAGTCTGATTCCCCGTTTGCCCCGTCTTTATCAGCCGATGGTTTTTCGCCCAGCGATGTTTGTTCCACCGGTGATATAGTCACCGTCACCGATACCCAAAACGCTGAAATCGCGTTGGGTTACGCAGACTGTAACAATTTATCATTTGCTGGTTTACTCGGTTATCTATCCACGGATGGCGGCGGACGAGCCTCATATGACGACAGCACAAAAGAAGAAATAAAGTAATGAAGAAATCGCAAAATGTCACGGTTCTGCTTGCACTCACCGTGTTTGCGGCACTGGCAGGTTGCGGCGGCGGTGACTATGACAACACCGACAACCAACAGACCGGCTACCGAGGAATCGTGCAGGAGATATTACCCTCTGGTGAAATCATCCGACGACCCGGCGCAATCGTTGGCGCGGCGGAAGAGTATGTGGCGGGCGATCAGATAAGTTACGGAGGCGAAGTCGCAAGAACCGTTGCCGACGCAAACGGCGAGTTCTTTTTGCCATTGCCCCCCGGTCGTTACGCGGCAAGCATAATATCGGTTTCGCCAAATGAGGAAAGAGACGATACCTGCTCTTACTCTATTAGAATTGCTAACCTGCAACAAGGTCAGGTTGAAAATGCAAATCTAACTATCAGTAACTGTCGTTAGCCACCGCCTGTAATCTGTTTTCCGCCGAGGACATGATACGGTATTGCCCGGTAGTTCTGAAAATGTATACTTTACACGAAGGCGAAACAGCGGTACAATCGGGGTATGGAGAATCTACCGCCGTTTTTTTCGCCGTTCACGCATGGCTTTGTGCGCGTCGCCGTTGCCGTGCCGGATGTCAAGGTCGCCGACCCCGTGTTCAATGCCGCGCAGACCGCCCGGCTCGCCCGCCGCGCCGCGTTGGAGGAACGCGCGCAGGTGTGCCTGTTTCCCGAA
>JACMIU010000732.1 GCA_014380985.1 Armatimonadota bacterium
CAACAAAAAGAACGACCACGCAAGAGTTCCCTTGACGTGGTCGTTTTCCCTGCCTGCCTTACAGATTTATTTTACGGTTGCGAAACGCGGATGCGGCGTTTCGGGTCTACGCCGATACTTTCGCCGAACAGTTGCGCCCGCTCAATTAACTGATGTTGCAGTCGCCGCAGGTACGAGTTGGTCGGCGCGAGGTCTACCGCTTCGCCGGTTTCGCGCACGTGTTCAATGGCGTCTTCCGCCTCCTGAATCGCCGATTCCTCGTCGGACGGCAACGCGGCTCCCTCCAAACCGAATATCTCGCGCACGACGTTTTCGATTTGAATGTAGGTGTTCGACTTCACGACATACGTGCCGAGCGACTTGCCCCGCGCTTCGGTCAGTTTCGCCGGTTCACGCCGGAACGTCGCCTTCAGGGCAATCACCACATCGGCTTCGTTCATGTCGCGGCTCACCACGGCAGGGACGCGCAGGTTGGCGATAGCGCGTTCGAGGCGCGAACGCGAAACGCCATACGGGAACATCCGCGTGGTTGCCGGAAGGTTACGCTTTTGCGGCGGCTCTGCGCCAACCGCGCCGCGCCCGGTTTGCCGGTCATCGTCCCGGCTGGCGATACCGTTTCTGCCGCGTCCGTCATCACGTCGCTCATCCATGCGCCGGTCGTCCCCGCGACCGTTAAAGCCGAAGCCTTCCGGCTCGGTGTCGTATGTCACGCCGTAGGTTCCGCCGGTGCGCTCACCGGGTCGGTCGGCGGGAACCTCGGCGCGTTGCACCACCTCGACCTCGCCGCCCCGGTTGCGAACCCGAATCTCCGGGCGCGGTTGCTGACCGCGAAGCATCTTGTCCACGACTTTGGCGACATCGTGATGGATAGCGAGCTTGTCTACTTCCAGAATCTCGATAATCACGTCGAATGTCGGGGGGGCTTTTCGCTCCAACACGGTCTTTTGCGTCCCGCGCCGTTTCGCTTCCTCGTCGCCCAAAGTCACCGATTGAATCCCGCCCACAAGGTCGGACAGAGTAGGGTTCAGCAAAAGATTCTCAAGGCTATTGCCGTGCGCCGTGCCGACCAACTGAACGCCGCGCTCGGCAATCGTTCGCGCCGCGAACGCTTCCTGCTCGGTGCCGATTTCGTCAATCACGATCACCTGCGGCATATGGTTCTCGACCGCCTCAATCATCACCGCGTGTTGCTCTTCGGGCTTTCGCACCTGCATTCGGCGCGACCGCCCGATAGCCGGGTGCGGAATATCGCCGTCTCCGGCGATTTCGTTCGATGTGTCCACAATCACCACGCGTTTCTTGAACTCATCCGACAGGATGCGGGCGACTTCGCGCAGTTTCGTAGTTTTGCCGACACCGGGGCGACCGAGCATCAGAATGCTTTTGCCCGATTCCACGATGTCGCGGATAATGTCAATCGTGCCGTAGACGGCGCGACCGATACGCGACGTCAACCCGACCACGCGCTCACGGCGGTTGCGGATGCAGGAAATTCGGTGAAGCGTTCGTTCGATTCCGGCGCGGTTGTCCAGTCCAAAATCGCCAATGCGCGATGTGACGTAGGCAATATCGTCGTCGGTGACTTCGGCTTCGATTCGCGCCGGGTCAGACGCTTCTTCGAGCGGATCGCGTAGCACTCCGGCAACCACGTCCCGGTTTTGCGCTTCCGACGGGTACAGTTCGACGACGCGGGAACCGAAGCGTACCTCGGCGGGCTTGCCCAAGTCCATGACGATTTCCAGCAGATCGTCCAAGGGGGCTTCACGCTCCAAAGCGGCGCGAAGGCGCGGCGGCAGGGCGTCCAAAAGTTGGTACAGGTTGTCGGTGACGCGGTGCTGTTTCGATGTCAGCGAAGGGCGGGCGACAATCGTCCCATTTTCGCCCGCGTTCGGCAGGGGACTTTCGGCGATATGTTCGGCGGGCAGTCCCGGTTGTGTCAGGTCGGTAAGTTTTTCGTCCGCATTGGTTTCGCGGACGGTCGTATCCAGTATCGGCAATGGGTTCCTTCTATGTACCGCCGTCAGTGCCAGCCGCCGTTGGAACTTCGTTCCACGCGGGAAGCACTGCGCGGATCACCCGCTTATCGTAACGCGGCGGGGTGCACCGGAAGCAACACTTTTTTAGACTGATGGGCATAATTTGCCCCGCTACTGTAGCGTTGTCCGAGCCGCGCAGACTGGTTACATTATACCGCAAACGCCCTCTTTTGTTAAATGTGGTATGGCGGCAATCCGCAGACTGACCATCGCTGAGGAGAGTGCCTGCGTAACGTCGTTGTCCCACGACGCTTCAAACTTTGCCGTGCAATCACCGACTAACTTGGGTATACTGTGAAATATCTCACACTGCCTTGCGTACAGTCGTGCCGG
>JACMIU010000733.1 GCA_014380985.1 Armatimonadota bacterium
CCGGGGCGACGCTCTGGGAACCGTTCCCCTTAGACAAGCCGGTCTACCCGGAGCGCGGCGCACCGGCAATCGCAGGCGGCAAACTGTTCGCGGCGAGCATCGAAGGCGTTTGCGTGTGCCTCGACGCTCTGCGCGGAACCCGACTCTGGGAAACGCGGTTGCCAACACCGGTGCAGGTGTACGGCGCGGTGCTTCCCGTTACCATCGGCGGGGGAACCAGCGGCGACGCGACCATTGTCCCTGATTTGCTTCTCGTTCCGGCGACGCTCGGCGAGGATAAGTCACACGGCGCGGTGTATGTGTTGAGCGCGGAAACCGGGCAGGTTTTGCGCGAAGTTCCGCTGGGGTGGCGCACCGACACCGCGCCGACGTTTGGCGAGGGCTTGGCGTTCGCGCACGACGACGCGGGCTATCTGACCGCGTTCGACCCGGCGACGGGAAGCATTGCGTGGCAAATGAAGGCGGATGCGGGGTTCGACGCCGCGCCGGTTTACGCGGACGGCGGCGTTTTCAGTGCGTGTGCGAGCGGCACACTGTATCGCCGCAACGCCGGAACTGGCGCAATAGACTGGCAACTCCCCGTGACTAACGCCCCGCTTTCCGGCACGCCCGCCTGTGACGGTGTTTCGGTGTATGTTCCTGCCGACGACGGGCTTCACGTCGTTTCGGCAAGCACGGGCAGGTCAGTGCGGCGGTTCGGCGGCAAACGCCCGGTGCGTTCGTCGCCGGTGGTTACGGCGGGCGGCACGGTGTTCTGGGGCGCGACCGACGGGGCTATTTACGGCGTTCGCGGCAATTCGCCCGCTGAACCGCTGTACGACCCACGCACTCCCGGAGCGCAGTTCACCGCGCCTATAGCGGTCGCGGACGGGGCGATTTTCGCCGCCGCGAGCAACGGCGTATTGTTCGCGCTAAGCCACGTCGCGCCGGAGAAGTAACACTTTCCGATTTAGCGAAACCGCACCCCCCGGCGATACGGCAGACAATGAATCAAAACGAAATCGAACCAATAGCCGCAAGTTTGAAAGAGCGTTGCCACGACACCGGCGCGGGCTACTACACGCTGTCCGTGTCCGATACCGCGCCGCCGGTGCGCCTGTTCCTGTCGCCGAAACTGTGGGCGCAAACGAGCGAGTTGCTGTATCACCAGATACGCACGGCGACGCAGTACCCCGATGTGCGTGATATTTGCCTCACGCCCGACGCGCACGTCGGTTCCACGGTTCCCGTGGGGTGCGTGATTGCCACTGGCGAAACCCTACTCCATTCGCCCGTCGGGTACGATATTGGCTGCGGAATCCTCTCGTTTCGCTCCGATGTGCCGGTATCTAAGGGGCGCGACGAACGGCTGAAGCGCAAGTGGAGCGAAGAAGTCATGAAGCGCGTCGGGGTTGGCGTCGGACAGCGCGGCAACGTTTCCGTGACGCGGCGCGAACTGCAAAACATTATTCGCGGCGGGGCGACCGCGCTAAACTACACGAACGCCGAAACCGAACGCCCGTTCTTAAGCGTGGACGACGACTGGAACCCCCCGGCGAAGGCGACCGAAAAAGGTCTGCAACAGTTAGGATCGCTCGGCGGCGGCAACCATTTTATCGAACTGCAAGCCGGGGACGACGGCTTTTTGTGGGGCATGATTCACACCGGCAGTCGCGGCTTCGGCTATCAGTTGGCGGCGCACTATATCGCGCTTGCCCGCGCCGAAATGAAGGAGCGCGGGCATGGCAAAGGCGATGGCGATGGCACGTATTTTCCGCCTGACTCGCCGCATCACCGGGGCTACCAGAACGCGGTGGCGGCGGGCGGCAACTTCGCCACCGCGAACCGTTTGACGATTTGGGAGCAGGTGGCGACCGCGTTCCGGCGCGTGTTCGGGCAGGAACCCGAACTGTTCTACGAAATCTCGCACAACCTCGCGCAGCGCGAAACGCTTGCCACCGGCGAAGCGGCGTGGGTGCATCGCAAAGGCGCGACGCGGGCGTTCCCGGCGGGGCATTCCGCTTTGTCGGGGACGAAGTGGGCGGATACGGGGCATCCAGTGCTGATTCCCGGCTCGATGGGCGACGA
>JACMIU010000734.1 GCA_014380985.1 Armatimonadota bacterium
GAATGCGTCGAGCCGCTCCTGTTGCGCGGCGCGGATGTTCTCATTCTCGGCTGCACCCACTTTCCCGCGCTCACGCCGCTTATCCGCGAAACCGCCGGAAGCGACGTGACTATCATTGACACCACGAACGCCGTGGTGCGCCGCGTCGCCGAAGTCGTCCCCCCCGCGCCCCCCGCGTCGGTGGGGGATTTGACGATTTTCGCCACCGGCGCGAACCCCGAAACGTTCGCGGCGGGGGCGCGGTTTCTGCTCGGCGCGGCGCACCCCGTTCATCCCTTGACGCTCTAAACGTTCGCGGCAAGCCATTCGCGCAAGGTTTCCGACGCGGGCGTGACGATATGCCCGTTCACCCTGTCGCCAATCACCACCGACTTATCGCCCTGCCATCGGTGATGGTACGCCGCGACATACGCGCAGGTAAGCGCATCCAAACGGTCTTCGTACCGCTTCAGCGCGACCTCGGTGATGAACGATTCGGCATCAACCAGCCAATCGTCGGGCAAGGTGAGCGCGGGGACGGCAAGCGAAAGCGCGGACAGCAACGCCGCGTACCGCGCAAACTCCGCGTTCCGAAACGCCCGGTCGCGCCCCGGCTTGCGCTTGTATTTCAGCGTCTTGTCCAAGCCGAACAGCGCGATGTGCGCCGGGTGCGGGAACACCTCGAACACGGCGCGGGGGGCGTCGCCCTCCAAATACGGCGTGTGCGTTACGCCGAATCGCGCTTCGAGCAGGGCTACCAACGCTTCGCCGCGCACCACGCCGCTTGCGTCCGCGAGTAGCGTTCGGTTCGCCGGGTGCGCCCCTGCCTCCTGCTTCCGCAAGGCGTGGGACAGCAACGCTTCGCACGGACGCTGCCCCACCGCGTTCGGAACCAGCGTCGGCGCGTCCACCGCGATCAGCAAACCGCCCCCGCCGCCGTAGGTTTGCACAAAATCCGCGATTGCTTCGTTATCCGTCAGCACGTCGTCGTGCGCGTGGTAGGAAACGCCGTTCCTGCTTCCCGTTAGCGCGACAGCCGCCGTGGTGTTGCGCGTTCCCCACGCGAGGTCAATGCCAATGTAGCGCATGGAAAATACCGTACCACACGCGCTGGTGGGATGCCTTTTTAGCCGGTACGTTTAAGATTCTTCGTGCCGGGTATTCACAAGTTGGCGACATAAACACACGAAAAAAGAAAGTCGCTTATATGCTATGAGGAGAAATAAATCTATGGAACGTAATGATTCCGTTTTAGATACGAAGGACTCGTACAGCGTCGCCGACAACGCGACCTTGATTACGCCCACGAACGCTTACGATACCGAAACCATCAATACCGATGAGTTTAGCATTTCAGAGGAGCCGCTTCGCACTGATTTGGAGTATGGGATGTCCTCCGATGTCAGCGCGGGCGTCGCCGCCGGAACCAATTTTGGCGGCAACACCGACGCCGATACCGACGCCGGTTTGTCGTATTCCACCACAAGCGGGTTTAACAACAGCACCACCGCGCCAGAAACGATCAACGCCGTCGCCGATAAAGCGAAAGCCGCCACAAAAGACGGAATTGCCGATGCGAAGGTTGCTATCAAGGATGCTACCGACGCCGCGAAAGACAAGGCGGGCGAACTGGTAGAGCAAGCGAAAACTCAAGCCTCCGCGCTGACCGCGCAAGCGACAGACAAGGTCAAGGAGCAGATCGGCGACCGTAAGACGCAAGCCGCCGAAAGCCTCACCGCGTTCACCGATGTTATCCGGCAAACCGCGTCCGGCTTCGAGGAAAAAGGGCAAGCCCCATTGGCGAACGCCGTTACCGGTCTCGCGTCCAAAGTGGACGATTTCGCCGGGTATTTGTCGAACAAAAACGTGGATGAACTCGCGGGAGACATCACCGCTTATGCGAAGAAAAACCCGCAGGTTTTCGTCGGCGGCGCGTTCCTGCTCGGTATCGCCCTTGCCCGCTTCCTGAAATCGTCGAACCGCAACGACATGGGCTACCAGAACAGCAGTACGTCTACCGGTAGCACGGGATACGGTTCGTCGCAAGGCATTCGCAACAACGACGTGTCGGGGATGACCGTTTATGCGTCGTCGCCGTCGAGCAACGGTAACAACTACTAGCGGGAGAACGAAAATGGCAATGGAAATGAAAGAAGAAAAGTCGCTCGGCGATCTATTTGCCGACCTGACCCGCGAATCGTCCGCGCTTATCCGGCAGGAAATCAATCTGGCGAAAGCCGAAATGTCGCAAAAAGCGGCAAAGTTCGGCAAAGACGCGACCACGGTGGCTATCGGCGGTTTCGTCGCCTACGCCGGTGCGCTGACCCTGTTTGCTTCGCTGGTGCTGGTGCTGGTGGACTTCCTGAATATGGCTCCGTCGCTCGCCGCGTTTCTGGTGGCGGTTATCGCATTGATTGGCGGCGGCGTGATGGCGATGGGTGGTC
>JACMIU010000077.1 GCA_014380985.1 Armatimonadota bacterium
ACTCCAACAACAGATATGAACGCGGCGACGGACGAAGGCAAAGTGTCGCTACATTTGTCGTCGCACCGGTCGCCGGTTGCCGCGTAAAGCGCGGGTTCGCGTCGGGGGCGGTTCGCGGCGTATAATGAACGCGAACCGCTTATGAACAGAGAAAACGTAAAAAACCCGGTCGGCGTCGTGCCGCTTCAATACGATGCCTTCCGTAAATCCGACCCCGAAACTTACACGCCGGAACGAATCTTAACCGAAATCGCCGAGTCAGGGTATGCCGGGGTTCCCGCCGCGCCGTATTCCGGCGAGACGCCCGCCGAAACCCTCGCGCATCTTGCCCGCTTCGGTCTGGTTGCCGCGCCCGGCTACCTCGCTGCGGGCGAGCCGTGGAAACGCGCCAACCTTGCCCCGCTGGTCGAGAAAGCCAAACGCTTCGCCGCGTTCGCCGCCGCCGTGAACGTTTCCGAATGCTTCTTAGACGCCGATGGCTGGGGCTACTACACCGCGTCCGGCAAAACGCGCCCTGAAATCGCCGGTCGCGTGACCGCCGCCGATGGACTTTCGGGCGACGAGTTCGCCGTTCTCGCCGACACGCTCAATGCCGTTGGTGCGGCGATGCGGAAAACCGGCAACGTTCGCGCCTGTCTACACAACCACGTCGGCACGGTTTTAGAATCGCAAGCGGAACTCGAAAACATCCTTGCCATCACCGACCCTGAAGCCGTGTTTATCGGGCTGGACACCGGGCATTTGGCGTGGGCGGGCGCGGACGTGCCGGGGTTTGTGGAACGCCACGCGGCGCGTATCGCCGCGATTCATCTCAAGGACATTTACCAAAACGTGCGACAAAAAGGCGTCGCCGAACATTGGAAGTACGCGACGTTCACGCAGAACGGTTTGTTCGCCGAACCGGGCGCGGGGGCGGTAGATTTCCCGCGTGTCCTGTCCGCGCTACGCGGCGCGGACTATGCTGGTTGGCTACTCGTCGAAACCGACGTGACCACGAGGGCGACTCCCGGCGAAAGCCTGCGCGTTAGCCGGGAATATCTGCGCGGGTTGGGGTACTAAAAAACGCGGCGAACCAACCGGTTCGCCGCGTCTGCCCATTCGCGTTTTCGACCGATTACATTGTGCCGGTTTTGACCACGGCGACGTTGCCCGACGCGGCGATTACCACCGTGCGGCGGGCGGCGTCCCACACCACCTGTGCGCCCATCGCTTCCGAAACGAAGCGGAGCGGCACGTAGGTGATGCCGTTCACGATCAGCGGCTTGGAATCCATGCTGGTTGCGTTGCCGTTCAGCAACGCTTCCGACGAACCGACGCGCAGACGAAACTGCATGGATTTGGATGCCTGCGCTCCCGATATGACCTTCGTCAAGGGGTCATACTGGATGTCGCCGCCCAATTTCTCGACCACGCCGCGAAGCGGAACCAGTACGCGACCGCCCACCATGCGGGGGCGGGAGGTCGCGGCAAACACGACGGGGGCATCGTCCACGGTGACGGTAATCACCGTGTCGCCGTTCGGGGCGGTGCGAACCTCGGTTTTGCCGTTCGCCGGAGCGGTCACGGTGGTTTGCGTTTTGTCATCCGTTACCACGGTTCCTTGTGCGAAAACGGGGGCGGATAGTGCGATCACGGCGGCAAAGAGTGCGCCGCTAATTATGTTGGTATTCATGTTAAGTTTCGTCCTTTGGCGAATTGTCGCCGCACAGTGATTACCCCTTGTAAAAACAAATCAAACGCGGTTGCAACCTTTCGCACTTTACTGTGCCTAACATAAGTAGTAGGGAAAATTATGCAAACCGAAGCGGTGTACCAGACACTTTTCTGGATTGGAGCCATCGGGGTAGGGGTGATGGGTGCGCTGAGCGCGGGGGCGCACGGTCACGGCGGGCATGGTCACGGACATGACGCCGCGCATCATGGCGGGGCGCACGGACACGACGCGGGCGGCGCACATGGAGCGCATCACGGAACG
>JACMIU010000735.1 GCA_014380985.1 Armatimonadota bacterium
CAACTGATTGCCGCGAAGCAGAACTTTTCCGCCGAAAAAGCGCAACTCATCGCACAATTAGAAACCGCCCGTGCTTCCGCAACCGCCGAAATGCCCGCCGAACCGACAATGCCGGTGCGCCCGCGCAAGCAACCGACGCCGACGAAATCGGCGGAAATCGGAGCGGACGTAGCAAAGCCGCTCGTCATCCTCGCCGACACGGACGCGAAAAGCACCGACGCACTTTCCCTGCATTTGGAAGCGGCAGGCTACGGCGTTCGCGCCGTGCGAACGGTCGCCGATGCGTTGCAATTTGCCCGCACTGCTTCCCCCGCCGCGCTTGCGATTGACGGCACGAACCTGCCCGATGGCGATTGCTGGCAGATGCTTTCCGCCGTGAAGGAAGATGCCGAACTGAAAGAGATTCCGGTGCTGGTGTTCGCGCCGGGCAAGGACAAAGAAAAGGCAATGGAGATGGGCGCGGCAGGATGCTTCGCAAAACCCATTGACAAAGCGGTGCTGGTAGCGACTATCAAAGCCGCGATGGTGAAGCGCAAGCAACGCGCCCGCCTCGCCGCCGCTTCGGGCGGGGCTGCCGGAACTACGCGGCGTTCATCGCTACTGACTACTCCGTCCGCGTAAAATGCGCCCGCGCCACGGTTTCCACCGCGCTTGCCGCCTCCGCGACCGTCACGGGGCGACCGGCGAGTTCGGAAACCGTGGCGATACGTTTCCCGGCGACGCCGCACGGCACAATCGTAGCAAAGTTTTCGCGCACTTCTTTCGTGACGTTGAGGGCGAAGCCGTGATGCGTCACCCACCGCGACACGCGCACCCCGACCGCCGCGAGGTAGCCATCGCCGTGCCAAACGCCCGCGTGGAAGTCCGCCCGTCCCGCTCCCGATGCGCCGAGCAAATCGCAAGCGCGAATCACGATTTCTTCCAAGCCCCTGATGTAGCGATGCAGGTCACGGTTCCCTTCGCCAAGCGCGATAATCGGATAGCCGACTAACTGCCCCGCACCGTGATACGTTACGTCGCCGCCCCGGTCGGTTGGGATTAGTTCGATGCCCCGCGCCGCGTATTCTTCAGCGGTTAGTAGCCGGTTCGCCGGGTTCGCCGACTTCCCGTAGGTGACGGTGGACGTGTGCGTGAGCAGAAGAAGCGTGTCGGGGATGATGTTCGCTTGCCGCGCCGCAACCCGTTCGCGTTGCCACGCGAGACCGTCGGCGTAAGAGATCGCGCCCTCGGCGACGCGGTTTTCAACAACAAGCGTCATCGTTTAAGCGTACTGCGACGAAAGCGTTTCCGAATCGCGTATCGCGCCGAACTCCTCTAACGCCCGCCCCGTGCCGATAGCGACGCACGAGAGCGGATCTTCCGCAATCGCCACCGGAATCGAGGTTGCCAGCGCAAGCAGTCGGTCGAAGCCACGCAAAAGCGCACCGCCCCCGGTGAGCGTGATGCCGCGCTCGATAATATCACTCGATAATTCGGGGGGCGTTTGCTCAAGCACCGCCTTGACCTTATCCACGACTTGCGAGATCGGTTCGGCGAGTGCTTCGCGCACTTCCGACGACGAGACGACCACGGTCTTCGGCAGTCCGACAATCAAATCACGCCCGCGCACCTCCATCGTCATCTCTTCGTCCATCGGAAACACCGAGCCGATTTTGATTTTGATTTCTTCCGCCGTGCGCTCGCCAATCATCAAATTGTAGTTGTTGCGGATATGCCGGATGATCACTTCATCCATTTTGTTGCCGCCAACGCGAAGCGACCGCGACACCACGATTCCGCCGAGCGAAATAACCGCGATGTCAGTGGTTCCGCCGCCCATGTCCACGACCATGTTGCCGCCCGGTGTGCCAATCGGCAACCCTGCACCAATCGCCGCCGCCATCGTTTCCTCAATCGTCGCCGCTTCGCCCGCGCCCGCCGACATCGCGGCTTGCCACACGGCGCGTTTCTCCACCGATGTCACCCCCGCCGGAACGCAGATAATCACGCGGGGCTTAAACGCACGGCGTTTGCCGCACACCTTGCTAATCATGTACGACAGCATTTTTTCGGTGGTCGTGTAGTCGGCGATAACGCCATCGCTCATGGGGCGAATCGCCACGATATTGCCGGGGGTGCGCCCGATCATCAGGCGGGCTTCCTCGCCGACCGCCTTGACCTTTTTCGAGTTGCGGTCAATCGCCACCACGGAAGGTTCGCGTAGAACGATCCCCTGCCCACGCTTGTACACGAGGATATTGGCGGTTCCGAGGTCAATCCCGATTTCGGGTATCAGCGAAAAGTTTAGGCGCATAGCGATTGTATTGTATCGCGTTTCGGTAACGTCCGGCGCAACAAAAAACCCCGGTGGCAAAAGTGCCGCCGGGGTTCGCTTCGCCAAACCGCGCTATGGTTTCGCCGTGCCGCCC
>JACMIU010000736.1 GCA_014380985.1 Armatimonadota bacterium
CGAGGCGCACACCGTTCTGCCCGGCAACCGTGATGCCGCCGCTGGTGAGGTCACTCTTGCTACCCCATGCCCGGTAATCGGCGACCGCGAACCACGGCAGGTATTTTTTGCCAAACGGCGTGTACTGCGTGATTCCCATATCGTCGGTTTCGACGCGGGAGAAAGCGTAGCATACCCAGCCCCAAACGGTCGGCAAAACAAACGCCGACGTGATGCCGAGCGAGACGATTCTGCCATTATTGACGCCGGGAGGAAGCCCTTCGACGATGCAGAGAACCGTGACAATTAACGCCGTTACGGTGAAAATGCCGAGTAGCACCATCGTTTCCGCGCTTCGGAGGCGGAACACGCGCCCGCCCATGCCGACCGCGCCGCCCTGCCACGTCGCCGGGTCGGAGCCGCCCGTTTTCTCGTGGAGGCTTTTGTTGCGCCAAGCGTCCGCGCCGCCGGTCGCGGTTCCCGGCGCGGGCGCGAACGTTTGCACCAGTGCGAGCAGGTGCGCCGCGTCCTGCAGGGTTACGTCCCACGAGATTTCCGGTTCGTCCGCGCCGGGCAACACCAGCGTGTAGCGCGATATTGTGCCGCCCTTCGTAGCGCGGTAAAAGTAGTCGGACACGTCGCGCCACGCCGTTTCGCGCACCACGCCGGTTTGCGCGTTCTCGTGCCGCACCGTTTCCGGTGTCACGCTGATGCTTTCGCCGCGCCGTTTCCACGCTTTGATGTAGGCGCGAATGTCGGACACCGGAAACGCGAGGAACGCGGCGAAGCCGCACAAAAGCACACCGTGAACGATTCGCTTGTCACTTCCTTCGAGAAACGGGTTTTGTGCGATAAACCCTGCGAGCCACCAGAAGCCCACTGCGATTGCTGTGGAAATCAGCACTCTTGCTACCACTTTCCACACAAACCGCTTGTCATCGCCGGGGTTCCAGTAACGAAACGTTTGCGGGAAATCGTCCACGCGCCGGGTTCCGAATGCTTGCCATGCGTCCACCCGCGCCGCCGTCGCCCGCTCCCGCACGATGCGCGAAAAATCATCGAACCCGGTTAAATCGGCGGCGACTTCCACCATGCCACTTGGCGTTTGCAGAATCGCGGCGGGCGCGGACGGTCGCGGCGCGGATGCGGTTTGAACAGTGTGTTGCAACACCGATACCGGGCGTTTCTGCGTGTAATAGTCCGACACCTGCGCCCATGTCGCCGTGCGCCAACCGTGCGTGATGCCGCGCCAGCGCACCCCGGCTTCGTCCGCGACGACCCGCGTTCGCAAAGCGTGTAGCAAAGAGAACACGCCCCCGGCGACAAAAAAGAGCAGTTCCGCCGCGCCGAGAACGAGGAAGCCCCCGGTCATCGGTGTGCTGCTACCGCTTCGCGTCGTCAGCAAATACAAACCATAGAACCCGGCGGCGCAAAAAAGCACAATCACGCCGCCCCAAAACACCATCGGTTTCGGTCGGCACATCACCGTTTCTGTCTCTGCTATCGCTTCCGTTGTTGCCGCGTCCGTGTCCGCTTCGTTCATCGTTCGTTATCCTTCGATGGGTTTTGGACACGCAGGCGCGGGGCGCGGTTGCGCTTTTTAACTCGCGGTGGAACTTCTCGCCACCGCGAAC
>JACMIU010000737.1 GCA_014380985.1 Armatimonadota bacterium
AAGCACGATGACTTCCGGGTCGAAGCGTAGCACGTCGTTCCACATAATAATGCGGCTCGGTGCGCCGGGCTTGTCCCACGGCGCGGCGACCGCGTGGGCGACATCGAGCAGTTCCGGCGACCAATGCCCCGCGCAAAACAAGGGTTCGGGCCACTCTAAAAGCAGGACACGGGGATGATTCGGCGACTCCATCGCGGACAGTTTGACCGATTCAAACCGCGCAATCATGTCGCTGACGAGTTCGGACGCTTCGGCGTCGCGCCCCGTTGCCGCGCCCACGATGCGAATTGCGTCCAACACTCCGGCGATATTCGTTGGCGATAGGTCAACAATCTGCGCTGTGCCTTCGAGTTCGCGGGCGGCTTCGAGCGTGGCGACGTGGGACACGGCGCAAACGTCGCACAAGCCCTGCGTGAAGATTATCGTCGGGGCGAGTTCACGCAAGGTCGCGGTGTCAATCGTATAGAGTGGTGCACCGGAGCGAACGGCGGCATCAATCTCGCCCGCCGAGAGCGGTACTTCCATCGAATCACCGTCGGCGTCGGTTTCGCGGTGCGGCGCAAGAATCGGGGTTTGCGCGGTGACAGCGGGCAGTTCTTTGACCGAGGGCGGGTAGTCGCAAACGTGCGACACGGCGACAAGGGATTCGCGCAGTCCGAGGGCACAAACAATTTCCGTGGCGAACGGCACGAGCGACGCAATGCGTTGGGTTGACATGATGCACCGATTGTACCGCACCGTGAACGCTTCGCGGCGCACGAATATAAGCACACAAGTGAACCGGTCGGGAGTGCGCGTGGTACACTAATTATCCGATGTATCAACCCATAACCGACGCTATTACCTCCCGTATCCTTGTGATTGACGGCGCGATGGGAACCATGCTCCAGCGGCATAAACTCACCGAGTCTGATTACCGGGGCGAGCGGTTCGCCGCGCACCCGCTCGACCTCAAGAACAACAACGAGGCATTGAACTTCACGCGCCCCGACCTCATCGCAGGCGTTCACAAGTCGTACCTCGACGCAGGCGCGGACATCATCGAAACCAACACGTTTAATGCGAACGCGGTGGCGATGGCAGACTACGATCTGGTTCCACTGGTGCGCGAGATGAACCTGCTGGCGGTGCAGATTGCGCGGGGCGCGGTGGACGCCGCGAACGCCGCCGACCCGACCAAGACGCGCTACGTCGCGGGGGCATTAGGTCCGTGTACCCGGTCGGCATCGGTGGTGGTGAACGCCGACAAGCCGGAGTACCGCAACGTCACGTTCGACGAACTGTACGCGGCGTACCGTGAACAGGCGCAAGCGTTGTTGGACGGCGGCGTTGACCTGTTGCTGTGCGAAACCACGTTCGACACGCTGAACCTGAAAGCCGCGCTTTTAGCCATTCAAGAACTGTTCGACGAGCAACCGGCGCGGCGCGTCCCCCTATCGGTGTCGCTGACGATTACCGACAACGCGGGCGGCAACCTGTCCGGTCAGAACTTGGCGGCGATGTGGCACTCGATTCGTCACGCGCCCTTGTTTAGCGTCGGGCTAAACTGCGCGTTAGGTCCGAAGGAAATGCGCCCGTTTATCGCCGAACTGTCGGACGCGGCGAACGTAAACGTGTCGGCGTACCCGAACGCCGGGCTTCCCGACCCGCTTTCGGAAACCGGCTTCCCCGAAA
>JACMIU010000738.1 GCA_014380985.1 Armatimonadota bacterium
CTGCAAAGCCCGGAGCAGAAAACGTGGTTTCTTTCCGCGCTTCCCTCCTCCTTCCGCTTGCATGAAAGCGAGCAGGTCGGCGACGGGTGGGGCGATACGCGATCTACTAAACAAACCGCGACGCTGAAGCCGGAAACGCTTAAACTGCGCGTGGTGCGCTCGATGAGTTGGAACTACCGGCAGGGCGAGAGCGGCTTTATGGGGTTCGGGCATAGCGAAACGCCGCCCCGGCAACCCGGTGAGCGGTTCTGGGAGCATTCGTACACCACCGAGGAAGCGGCGGAGAACCAGCAAACTTACCGCGACCGGATCAGTAAAATCGTAATTTTCTCCGAGCCGAACCGTTATGTCCCCGGCGCGTTGCCGCTCAATAAACCGCCGTTATTCGGCAAAACCGTGTCGCTCGCGGGCGCGAAAACCGTGGGCGAACTGGTGATGCGAATCGCGGACAAAACCGGTATCGAACTGTACGCCGACCGCCGCGTATCCGCCCTGTCGGTGACGCTTGGCGGCAGTTCCGACGCTCGCGCCGACTGCGCCGATTTAATAAAAGCGTTGTGTCTTGCGACCACGGGAACGGTTCGCGGCGTTGGAGAGAAGGGGGACGAGACTGTCTACCTACTGACCGGAAACCAGAAAGGGGACGCCGCGACGCGCCTGTCGCTTTCCGAATGGGCGAGCGATGTGGAGGCACTGCTTCAAGCGGAGCAGACCGCGCTACAAACCGTTGCGAAAAAAGGAGATTACGTAGCGAATGTCGGCTTCGACCCGCAATCCCCGACCTCTCTTAGTAGCGACCTGATGCGAACCATTGAGAAAAATATACGAAACCCACAACCGACCTCTGAAAATCACGGTTATCAGACGATACCGGTTTCCGCATTGCCTCCTGCAGGGCAGGAGCAGGTACGCCGCGACTTGGAGCGACACGCCCAGTGGCAAACGAATGGTGTTTCGCCGCTCGATGCCAAAACCGTGTACGCATCGTTTTATGTGCAGACGCAAATCGTCGCCGAAGGCTACGGTGTGTTTTCCGGCTCGTCGCTCTCGTCGCTCGGCAGTCTTCTGGAGAAACAACCGGCAAAACGCCCCGCGCCAAACACGGGAACCGTCACCGGAGCCGTGGCGTTGCCGCCCGTGCTGACGAAGTTCGCCGCCCTGCAAATCGGTCCTACCACAAGCGAGGAAGCCCGCGACGCGGCACGGTGGGCGCGAAGCCGGGGCTTTGCCGCGCTGTTCGTGCCGGTGTCGCTCTGGGATGATGCCGCGGTATCGCGCTTCGGTGCGGTAGTGGAGGGCGCGAAAGGCGCGGGCGTTGCCGTGTACCCGGTCGTGTCGCTATTTCGCGTGTCCGGCGACGATGCCAAAGTGTGCGCCGATTTGTCCCGAACGCGCAACGTTTCCGGCGAAACACTGTTGCAGTACGGCAAGCGACGGATGGACGCGCCCGCCGTTCGCCTCGACGATTACACGCGGTCGCAAGTCGCACCGCTTCTTGCCGGTGATTGGCTCGATGCGTTCGATAACGCGGTGCAGGACGCGGCTGCCAAACGCCTGTCGGCAGTCGCAGGAACGCCGGGAATCGGTGGCGTGGTGCTGGCGGATGTTGCCGCACCGGGACTGCAAAGTGCCTCGCCGGAGTGGACAAACGGTGCGACCGGCGCACGAAGCGGGGGGTATACGCTCGCCAACCGTCTTGCCTTTATCCGGCAGGAAAACATAGACCCGCTCGATCTGCTCCCGAACGGCAACCTGCAACCGTATCTGGACTGGAGCGATGTTTCCGAGACGCACGAACCACCGCCCTTCTATACCGCGAATCATCAGGTGGAAGGCTTGTTGCAAACCGCAACGGCGTACCGGCGGGGCGCGGACGGTGTTTGGAATGCGGCGACCCCGAAGCCCGACAACCGCGAGCGTTCGCCGTGGAACGCCATGCTGTTTGAGCGAAACCGCGAAGTCGTTGCCCGTGTCCGTAAAGCGGCGAACCTGCCCGATACCTTGCACGTCTTTGCAATGATCGTACCGGAAGGCTACAGTTCGCCGCGTCCCGTGCCGTGGGACGCCGAAACGCTTCCGCCCGCGAAACTCGGTGACGATTCGCTGTATCCGTTCTCTCTGCGCCGCGCCACCACTGTGGACACGGTTCGAGGCAACGCGCTACGAGTGTCGGACTGGGCGCGACAACAAAAAACCTTCCCCTACGGCGGCACGATGATTGACGCCACTGCGAACCCCGTAGCCGAGTCGCTCCGGCTTCTCTCCGCGATTGCGCCGACCGGCGCGAAACCGTAATCGCAAGCGGGCAAGGCTGCCATTGGCGCGAAAAATGCGGTACAACGGAACGGTGATAGGGGAGGGTGGTTTTTTTGTTGTTGGCACGTAAAACGGCGGTATGGCTCTTGGTGGCGGTTCTTTGTTTTGTCGGAAGCGTTCCGGTCGGGGCGGCAAAAGTAGTTCCACAGGACGAAACCGCTCCGGTTTGGCGGGCGAAGGTCGAGACGCGGTTTGGCGCGAATGGCGCGGGCGAAGTGTTCGTCAACAGTCGTCTCGTGCTTCGCTTTCGCACTGCGTCGGGGGGATACTCCGCATTTCGCCGCGCCGAAATCGCCGCCGATAGGCTTGGCGGCGCGATTGCGGGCGGACTGTCGGCGGGCGATATTGTCGCCGATACCGCGACCGACCGCGCCAATCCCCGGCTCAAAGGGGCGGGGCAAATCTTTGCGTCCGCCGATAAAGCCGAGGGCAGAGCGGCGGGAGTTTCCCCCGTTTTGCTCGTGCGCGGCTGGGCGTCCAATCTTCGTACCGCCCTCGGTATGCCGGGAATTATCGCCTCCGACAAAACAATTTTAGTCCCGCTCGGCGAATCGCGCACCGTGCGGTTGTCCGGCGTAGCAACCGGCGACTTGCAAATTACTTCCGCCTCCGGCACGATTCGCGTTCCCGAAACGAACGACGACACCGACGCCGCCACGAAGCCCGCCATCGTTTCCCTGTCCGGGAGCAAAGCGAATACCGTTTGGACGATTCGTGGCACGTCGGCGGGGCGCGATACGCTCACGTTTGAACGCGGCGGTGCGAGCGTCTCGGTTGCCGTGCGTGTCCAACCGTATGCCGGTTCGTTCGCCCCGCCAAAACCGGTGGTGGTCACGGGAATCGGCGGTGCACCCGTCGAGCGCGTCGCCCGCTACGCCGCCGCGTGTGCGCTTGCCTCCGCGACCGTGACATCAGGCGCGGTGGCGCGGGTGCAAACTGATTCCGTGTCGGTCGCCATGCCGCTCGCCCCCGGCGCACAAAGCGCGGTCACGGTTCCGGTCACGCTTACCGGGCAGGACATGATTTCCGTGCGCCGCGTGGTCAGCGTCCCCGTGCGAAACGAGGCACTGCCCCGTGTGCCGACCGATGCCCTGATGTATTCCAACGATCCCGAACGGGTGACAAAATACGGTACGCTTTTCGCGGCACGGGTTCCCGTGTCCGCGCCGAACGCGCCGGGCGCAACCCGTGTTTTGTTTCACCATCAATCCGCTCTCACAGCGAACGCCGCGTTCGTGGTGGAACTGCTCAACGATTCCGACGCCCCTGCTACGGTACATATTGTCGGGAGCGGCGAAGGTCCTGTGCGCGACACGGTTTGGGTGGGCTACCGCGCCGCGTCCGAGTTCGTGCGCGATTATCAGGCGGATACCGGCGTTATTGTGCAACTGCCGCCGAAGACGCGCTTGCCACTTCTTTCGACAAATTTATCGCCGGGCCATACGGTTTCGGGCTTGATGCAGGTTCGCCCCTTGTCCGGGGTTCCGCCGATGGTGCGCGTCGCCGCCGAGCAACCCGGCGACGCCCGCGCCGACGCCGAATCGTGGCAAACCGCGCCCCTTCTGCCCGCAGAGTACGCACCGGGAACCACCACGCTTGCCTATCCACAATCGGACAATGTATATCCGAAACCCCTCAAGCAAGTCGCCGCGCCCTATGAGGTCGGTGGGGCATGGGCGTTTGTTTCGTTCGGACATGATCCTTTGGAAGCGACGCAAGGCGACAAAAGACTGCTCGGCAACTACGGCGTTTTTTACGAAGTCACCGCGACCGCGCACAACGGAAGCGACAAACCGGCGAAAGTGCGGGCGGTATTCGTGCCGACGGCGGGTCTTGCCGGGGGCGTCTTTCTCGTGGACGGCAAATATGTCGAAGTGCCGCAAACCAACCTGCCGAAAGAGCCGACGCTCGCGTCCTATATGCTCGAACCCGGCGAAACACGCATTATCCGCATCACGACGTTGCCGCTATCGGGATCGAACTACCCGGCGCGAATCGTGATTCGCCCTTAGGCAAGGAGGCAACGAACGTTGCTTCGCTTGTCGGCACGGCGATATACTGACGCTGAAAGGAAATGCCGATGGTACAAATCACCGACACGACGGACGCTGTGGAAACCTTGCGCGACCGTGAGGCACGAGGCGAACCGCTAACGGAGCCGGAGCGGGCAACGCTTGTCGCGTTCTATAACCGTCTCGAAAGCACGGAGGCAACCCTTCTCGCCCCCGCCATCGAGCGGTTGCGGCAGGAACGCCGGGCACAAGAGCAGACAATCGCCGATCTGACTTTGCTACGCGAAGAGAAGCGGCAACGCCTCACCCGCATCGAATCGCTCGAAGCGCAGGAAGCGCGGCTTCTGTCGGCAACGCGCCCGTGAGCGTTTTGAACACGGTCGAGGGCTTCAACTGCGACAAACGTATGCCTTCCGTTGTGGCTATTGCGGTATTACCGAGACCGAGACCGGCACGGAACTGACTGAAGACCACTTTCAACCTCGACGCCATGGCGGAACCGACGATTTTGCCAATATCGTCTATTGTTGCCATGCCTGTAACTCGTACAAAGGCGACTGCTGGAACCCCTCTGGCGACGACCGCATTCTGCACCCGCTTCACGACGACGTTGCCAGCCACCTGCAAACGGACGCCAACGGAACGATCACCGGCACAACGCCGACCGGAACATTTCACGTTGCCCGGTTGCACCTGAACCGACCGCCACTAATCGCGTACCGCACCGACCGCCTCGCGGTTTATCGGAACGGCTTACAAATCGCCGCCCTCGCGGAGGAAGTCGCTATCATTCGGGGCTTGTTGAGCGAATTACTACGGGGGACGGCATCGAACGGGTAGGATTCTGACGCGAGAAGAAAACCGCCCGACCTGCCGATAATACCGGTATGGAAGGACGCGAATTAGGTTGCAAAACGCTGGGCTGCGGTGCGGGCGCGTTAATCGTGCTACTCGTTTTCTACGGCATGATGGCGACCACGCAACAAGCGGCGAAGCAAATCAAACTCCGGCGCGGCGCGAAGAACGGGCAAACCGCCGCGCAAAACCTGCAGGTCGTGGCGCGTGCCGTTGCCGCCTACGAGACCGCAAACAAACGCCTGCCGCCGACCGATTCGCCCCGCGTTTTGCGCGAAGCCCTCGTGCCGACGTACCTGCCCGACAAAAGCCGACTGATTGACGGTGCGACGGGGCAGCCGTTCGCGCCGAACCCGCAGATTTCCGGCAAAAAAAGCAACGCCGTGCCGAAGGCGTACCTGCTCACGAGCAGTGCCGACATCGCCGGATACCGCACGGTGCTGTTCGTGAGCGGGCGAGTACGTACCGTCGGCTCCGGCGAGTGGCAAATGCTTACCGCGCCGCGAAGTTCTCTACCCGCGCCCGCTGTGCCGTCAACGCCGGTTCCCAGTCCCGCGCAATCTCCGCGATAGCGTGGGGGGCGACCGAGTAGACGCCGCGCCCTTCGCGCACAAACCAACCGTAGACGTTCTTGAGCAACATCTTGCCCGCCGTTCGCGCCGCCCCGCGAATACAACACGCCGTAGGGGACGACGCGCCGAAAGTCTCCAAACACACCGCCAGAAAAATCGCCTGTTCGCGGTAC
>JACMIU010000739.1 GCA_014380985.1 Armatimonadota bacterium
TGGGCAACGCTTCGTTGCATCGTGTTTGGGGCTTCGTGGTAGGGCTATTGATTTCGCGGTGTTCGTTGTTGGCGCGATTCTTCGATAGGCAGTTCTTGCTCTGCAAGAACTGCCTATCGAAGAATCGCGCCAAAGAGCCAAGCGACAACAGCAAACAAAACTTGCAAACCGGAAAGCCCCATACACGATGCAACGAAGCGTTGCCCCGCCGGGAGGGCTGAAAACAAAACAAACTAAACAAAACAAAAAACTATTGCCGCCCGGCGTCCACATACTCGCGCCACGTGCCGTCGCGTTCGATTTGCAACTGCTTCAGGCACGTCACGTCGTCGGGGAAACGTTGCAGTCCCAGCACCGCCGCTTGTCGCGCCGGTTCGCGCTTGCCCTGATACCGGTACGCCAGCACGAGAAAGCGGAACGCATTCTGCCACGCTTCCTTTTCGTCCCCGGTCAGGCTTTCCTTGTCGCGCTGCTCGGCGATTTGTAACGCTTCTATCAGCGGTTTTTCCGCTTTCCCGTACTCGCGGAACTTGGTATCGTACATCATCCCGATTTCGGTTTTGATTTCAAACGACTGCGGGTTGTTCTTTTCGCCTTCGCGCAAAAACGCCAACGCTTCTCCGATTTTCGTCTTGTCGAGGGCGATCATCGCCGCCCCGACGGTATAGCCGGGAATGAACTGCGGGTTCGCCACCGTCATCAGCCGGTAGAGCGGAAGCGATTCTTTCGGGTCTTTGTGCGCGTGCGCCCTCATGTCCTGGAACGGTTGCGTTTCGCGCTCGATGTCGCCTAAGATACCGCGCCAATCATCCGGCTTCGCGGGAACGGCGGTGGTTTCCGCGCCGTCGTGCGCGAGTGCCGCATCCTCGCCTTTCGCGCTTTGCACACGGGCGACGGCTGCTTTTTGCTCGGCTTGCGTTGTGCCGCGAATCTCCACGCCGTTGTGCAGATACTTATCGGCTTTCATGTACAAAAAGTCCGCCATGCCGGAGCGAAACTGCCCGAACAGCGTCACCGACGCCGACGTGTCGAGCTTCGTTTGCGCGGCAACCGACAAGCCTTGCGGTCGGTCACTCATCACCGGCACGGTCGGCGCGGAAAGCCGCGAACCGACAAAGCCGACGACCAAAACCGCGCCCACGCCAAGCGCAATATCGCGCCAAAGAGAATCGTTTTTCATAGTTTTTCTTTTCGGCGGGGATGTTCCATCCACCGGTGGATGGAACATCCCCGCTCCCGCTACAAAGCCTGCCGCTTAAAGCGAAGTGTTCCGATGAACAAAAACAGCGCAACGTACATCACGGCATACGCGAACAATGCCCCGATGACCCACCCCGGAACCGCCGACCACCCATACGACACTTTTTTGCCCATGTCAAACAGGTTCAGTTGCGGCACGACGTAGTAAACCGCCTTCAGGAACGCCTGTTTCGCGCCCTCCGAACCGGGATACAGCAGTTTCACCGCGTCCGCGAACGTCGCCGAGCCGACCGCGAGCAGGAGCGAAATCGTCACCGTCGCTTCCGGCGTCAGAAAAAGCGATACCATCAGCGTCATTGCGCACAGCACCGCGAGACCGAACGCCCGCAAAAGCAGATACTGCAAAAACACCGCGCCGAGCGGGATGTTGTACAGAGACAAACACAGCGCGGACACGGTGGCGAACAGCAAAAGCGCGAACACCGACAGAAAGTACGCGCCCAGAAACTTGCCAATCAGCAGGTCGGCGCGGGAAATCGGGCGGGCGAGGAGCGGGTACACCGTGCGCCGCGACACTTCTTCGGCGATTTGCCGCGCCGACAGTAGCACCGCCAAAACCGTGGAAAGCAGACCGATAACGGTGAGTGCCACGTCCTTGAAAAATATCTCCAAGCCCTTGACGCCGAACGAGCCAATGGTGGACGCCGCGCCGAACAGGATCACGCACAAAATCGCGGCGACATAAATATCCTTGCGCCGGATACTTTCCAGCACGGTAGCGTGCGCGAGCGCGTACCAGATAATGCGTTTGCGATTAACGATTTCCAACTTTTGCTACCTCCTGTGGTGCGGTCGTATTCTCGATGGTGCGGATAAAGTATTCCTCTAATTCGCCGGTGACGCCGCCCCGGAGCGCGTCGGTCATCGGGCGTTCGTCCACTACCGTGCCGTTGTTGAGCATAATAATCCGGTCGCAAAGAAGAGCGACTTCCGACAGTTCGTGCGACGAGAAGAAAATCGTCGTGCCGCCCGTTTTGATTTCGTGAAGCAGGTCGCGCAGATGCCGCCGCCCCACCGGGTCTAAGCCCGACGTTACTTCGTCCAAGACCAGCAGATCGGGCGCACCTAACAGTGCTTGTGCGATTCCGAGCCGTTGTTGCATCCCCTTCGAGAATGTTTTGAGTTGCCCGCGTTCCTTGCCGCCCAAGCCGACGCGCCGGAGCAGTTCCATCGCCTCATCGTCAAGCGCGGAACCGCCTAAGCCCTGCAGGTTGCCATACAACCGGAGCGTTTCGAGCGGCGTCAGGAACGGATAATAGAGCGCGACTTCGGGCAGATAGCCGATTTTTGCCTTCGCCATCGTGGAACCCGCCGGATGCCCGAACACAAATACATCGCCCCGTTGCGGTGCGACAAAGCCCATCACGGCTTTAATCGTGGACGATTTTCCCGCGCCGTTCGGACCTAAAAAGCCGACTACCTCGTCCGGCGCGACCGACAGGTTCAGACTGTGGACGACGCGCCGCGCTGGAGTAAATATGTCTTTTTTGTAACCAACGCACAAATCGCGCACGGCAAGTGCGGGAATGCCCGCGCCCCCCTGCGCGGGGATAA
>JACMIU010000078.1 GCA_014380985.1 Armatimonadota bacterium
AACGCGCCTAAAAGCGATTCCACGTCTGCCTCGGTGTCGCGGTTCCAGTCGGGCATTTTTTCGCGGTTAAAAACCGGCGAACCGGGAAACAGTCGGTCGAGCAGAAAAGCGCGGGCGATTTCGTCGCCGGGCGTCACGGCGCGGCGGGCGCACTCCCACTGCACGTTTCCGTCGGTTCCCACGACGCGGCAACCCATCGCCCCGGCATCGGCGGGCTGTGCGTCCAAGTAGCGCACGCAGTCGGCAATCGCGCCGGTTGGAATCAGCGTATCGGGGTTTAGTAGCAACAAATTACGCCCGGTGGCTTCGGCAAGCCCCGCGTTGTTGCCACCGGAAAAGCCCCGGTTTGCTGGCAAGGCGAGGAGGCGCACCTGCGGAAAATCGGTGCGAACCCGCTCCGCCGTGCCGTCGCCGGAAGCATTGTCTACTACAATGACTTCTGCCGTGACGCCGTCTAATCCGCCGCCAAAAAGCGAACGCAGACAATCCATCAACACGGCGCAAACGCGGTAGGAAACAATCACTATGGAAACATCGGGCGGGGGGGATGGCATCACGGTACGCGCTTAGTATATCGCACCGGCGACAACGCGCTATTTGGTCGGCATCAGTCGAACCGTGATGTCTTTTCGGAAATCGCCGCCATCGTCCTTGCCGTTCGCGCCGACGCTGTACCAAAGCACGACGCCGCCGGGCAAATCGCGCCGCTTGATTTGCATCCCCGCCTGGGGCGCGAACGGGTCTTCGGGAAGCGCGGTTTTGCCACCGGTGACATGGTTGTACACGGCTTGCGTCAGGGCGCGGTCGGTGTCGCGTTCCAGTCGGAAATGAAGCAAATCCGACCACGACCAATCTTGTAACCAATACGGGGCGTCTTGCGTTTGATGAAACAAGTGCTTGTCCCAGCGCGAAAGCGGTTGCCACACGTCATGTGGACGCGTGTTCGCGGAACATGAGCGAAGCCGAAGCGACGCCCCCGTCACTCCGTACAGCGTCAATGCCTGATACGACCCGCGCCTTAATTTGCCGTACAACCGGTTATCGAGACTATTCAGCATCTCCAAAAAAGGCGGCACCGGATAGGTGAAATCATTTTTGGTTTTTTGCGTTTCTTGATGCGCGAATTAGCCACCATTTCTTGCAGGAGCAAAAAATCTTCCCGCAAAATAAGGCGCATTTGTTCGTCCGCTGTTACTTCGCCGGAGCCGCCGTGCAACAGGATAGCGGCATGGGGGGCAATGGTTTGCGCCCACCGCTTGCGCTTGCCCGCGTCCAAATCAGTCAGACCGTCGCGCACGAAAAGTAGCACCGACTGCTCTCCCCACAAACCCGTGCCGATCCCGCGCCACGTGCCTTGCGTCTGCGACTGTCGGGCGATTCGTAGTGCGGATAGCACATGACGCATCGCCTCGCGGTTTTTGCCTTCGCCCCGGTACTTGGTCGCCGCCGCGAGGTGCAACATTGCCAAACAGATAGGAGTGTTCTCACCGTCACGGCGGGATTCGCCGACGCGAAACGCGAACGTGCAACGCGGTTTGCGCCCGGCGCGGTCGGCGTCCGCGAGGAACGGCTCGAACTGCCGCAACATTGCCATCACTGTGGCGCGTTTGACTTGCCGCCGGTTAAGGGGGTTAATGTAGTTGGAAACGGCGTTGTAGTCGGGCAGTTTTCCATCCGGCGCGTTCGCCCGCATCTGCGCGTCAAGGCGCACCCAATCCGCGCCCGCGTCGGTTCGAGGGTCAACCTTCGAGGCAACGCGCTTCGTACCGGTGAAACCTGCAAGCCGGGCGCGTTCGCGCTCCTTTGGTAGTCGCAACGCCCACTCGACCGCCGCGTCCTCCCGCGAGGCGATTTGCGGCGCGACGGAAAAACCGACCGCGATTAGACAAGCCGCGCCAATAATGGCGATGCCCGCCCAAAGCGCGACACGTCGCCGATTCATGAAGCCCACACCTGCCGCCCGCCGACAAACACGGTTTCCACCGATAGCGCGGTCACGGCTTCCCGCGTTTCACACGCGAACAAATCGCCGGAAATCGTCACGAAATCAGCGAACTTGCCGACCGAAAGCGAACCGCGCTCGGTTTCCGCGAACGCCGCGTATGCCCCGCCGACGCAGTACAGGCGCAACGCTTCGCGCATCGTCAAACATTCATCCGGCGACCACGGATGCCGGAACACCGCCGCCGCGAGACACAAAAACGGGTCGGCGATTTCCACGGGACAGTCGGACGACAGAGCGAGCGGAATCCCGGCATCGAGCATTCGCCGGAACGGGTACGTGTTCGCGGCACGTTCCGCCCCGACGCGCTCGCCCGACCACGTATCCGACGTGACAAACTGCGGTTGCAAGACGCCGAGGATTTTGCGCCGCGCCATTCGCTCCAATA
Organism: Armatimonadota bacterium; assembly: GCA_014380985.1. GTDB lineage: Bacteria > Armatimonadota > Armatimonadia > Armatimonadales > Armatimonadaceae > JACMIU01. Next base: position 2,391 of record JACMIU010000078.1, read on the forward strand.
AATCGGGCGGCAGAATCGAAGCGTGTTCGACCCGGTGACGGTGGTACGTGTTGTCGCGGTCGCTCCGGTCAAGCGCGTATTCTATCGCGTCCAAGGTTTCGCGTACCGCCTGATCGCCAATCGCGTGGATGACTAATTGCCAGCCCTTGTTTTGTGCGTCCAGAGCCATGCCTTTCAGGGCTTCGGGGTCGTAGATGCGGATGCCGCGATTGTCTGGGTGCGCGGGGTCGTCAGAGTAGGGTGCGGCGAGATAGGCGGTTCGTGCGCCGAGCGAGCCGTCGGTGAACAGTTTCGCGCCGCCATAGCGCAAAAACTCGTCGCCGAACCCGGTGGCGATTCCGTTTTCGGCGAGCGAGCCGACCGCCGCCTTGTGCGGGGGGTGCGCCGAAACACGAACCGGGGGCAGTTTCCCCGCCCGCTTGAGCCGCAAATACGCGCCCATCTGCTCCGGCGTGTCAAGGAGCGTTCCGACCGCCGTAAAGCCCCGCGACAGGGCAAGCGTGAGTGCTTGCGAAACTGCGTCGTCGCTTTCGGCGTTCGTCATCGGCGGCACGTAACGGCGAATCGCGGCAATCGCGGTTTCGGTGTATAGCCCGCTTTCCGGCTCGCCGAGGGCGCGTTCATCATCCGTCAGAAGCGCGAGAGCCGCCGAGTTCGCCACCGCCGCGTGACCGCAAACCCGCGTGATCAGCACGGGGCGCGTCGTCGAAACGCGGTCTAAATCGGTGCGCGTCGGAAACCGGTTCTCGCGTAACTTGTCTTGGTCGAAGCCGCGCCCCAGAATCCAGCCGTCGCCGGTTCCCGATTTGTCCGACATTCGCGCCGTGTCCGACAGCCACACCAGCACCTCGTCTATCGAATCCGCTCCGGTCAAATCGGCTTGCCGCGTCAGAAGCAAACCCCACCAGAACACGTGCAAGTGCGCGTCGCAGAATCCCGGCACAACGCACCGACCGCTCAAATCGGTTCGCGCCGCGCCCGCGCCCGCGAACGCCTCGGCGTCCTCGTCGTCTCCGACAAAAACAATGCGCCCGTCACGCACAACCAGCGCGGTCGCGTGGGGAACGGCGTCGTCGAGCGTGGTAATGTCGCCGTTGAGAAAAAGGGTGTGCGGGTTCGTCATGCGTATTAGTTCGCGCCGCGCCCCCGGTTTCCCTGCCGTTGTTTCGCCGGGAAAAGTGTTGCACTTTTTGTACCCACTCTACAAATATGTCTGCTTTTCTCCCACAATGAAACCAAGACGGCGCGAACACTACCAAACATTGGTCGCCCGCGAAGATCGGAAATAAAATCCATGAAAAAACAATCGCTCTATCAAAGTGCCGCTATACTTGCCGTTTTGCTCGCTT
>JACMIU010000740.1 GCA_014380985.1 Armatimonadota bacterium
CCGCCGCTTGCGGGGGGAGGGGGGCTGGGGGGGTGGGGGGCAGAAGCGAGGCAAGAAGAACCGCCCGCCTACATCGGCTTCGACGGACACCGCATCGGGAGACTTCGCGTGTTGGGGCAGTCCCGCAACACCTACATCGTTGCCGAAACCGACGACGCGCTCCTTTTGATTGACCAACACATCGCGCACGAACGGGTTTTGTACGAACAGATGATGAACGGCGCGACCGACGCGGCGAGTCGGTGGGGCGTGGTGGCGCAACATTTGGCACTGCCGCAAACGCTCGAACTATCGGCGTCCGAGGCGAAGGTTTGCGCCGAGCGATTGCCCGCACTCGCCAAAGCCGGGTTCGTCCTCGAAGCGTTCGGCGGCGAAACGTTCCTTGTCCGCGCCGTCCCCGCCCGCATCGCCGAGAAAAATTACATGGGTGCGCTCCGCGAGATTCTGGATGAGTTCACCACGGTTTCGGTGTCGCGCCGATTGCTCGTGCCGCACGAGTCGGCGGTGATTATGGCGTCGTGCAAAATGGCGGTGAAGAAGGGCGACCCGCTGACGATGGACGAGATGAATCGCCTGCTGACCGACCTCGCGCAGATGCGGAACCCGTTCACCTGCCCGCACGGTCGCCCGATTCTGCTGGCGTTGTCGCATCACGAGATGGACAGGAAGTTCCACCGAATCGAGCCCCACTAAGGTTCGGGAACCGCACAGTTCCCGAACCGCGTTGCTGGCGACGCGGCGTTTCGCTTGCGGCGAACGAGCATTGCCCCAAGAACGCCAAGCGTAGACAAAAGAATCCGTAATTTTTTGGAAGGTATGTCGGCAAAAAACGAATGAATAAAAACCAGTACTTTTGCCGAGCCTTCTTTTTTACAGACGGCACACAATTTGCGATTGCTCAGGTAACAGGTGCTTGGCTTTCGGTTAGAATAGCCAAAGCAGTGAAGCCATCCGCCGTGACTAAAAGCAACGTCGGTTGGAAAAAACAAGGAAGTGTGGATGCGATGCGATTTTTCGGCGGTTCCTCGAACCCACAAAACGGTTCCCAATTGGATGATATGAGCGGCGGGCTTCGTCCGCTTCCGACACCGGGAGCGGCAACGGCTTCCGAACCGCCTCTGGTTACCGCGTCCATCGCACTCGCTTCCGCCGCGACCGGTTCGGCGGACGCACTTGCTTTCGAGCGCGAACGCTGGGAGGACGAGAAAGCGCGGCATGAACGACAGCGCACCGATGCCGAGTTTAGCGACGCTTTGAACCGTCTCGCCGATATTCAAAACCCGTTCATGCGAGCGGGGGGCGCGAACCGTATTGCCGCCCTCGCCCGTCGCCGCATGGCGGAGTCGTCCGACATCGAGCTCGCGTACCCGTATTTCGTGCGGGCGTCGGGGCATCTCGCCGCCGCATTGCACCTTGAGGAAGAATCGGCGGTGCGCGACGAAGTGCATAAAGCCGTGGACATGATGACCGACTTTGCCCGATTCGAGGGCGACATGGGGCAACTGCTTATCTATTCGCTGATTGACGATATTGCCGCCGCGAACCGCTCCGCTCGCAAAGCATTTGTCGCCGCGCTCGCCCGGCATTTAGCGCGCACCGCGATGGGCGAGAACTCCGCCGCCACCAACTTTGACGGTTTGCGCCCGCTCGTGGACTTCACGTCGTTTTGCCCGCAGGAAAAAGACACGTTCCGCGTCCTGTGTGATATTGCCGAAACGCCCGACTGCCGCACACAAACGCGGTTTCAGGCGGCGGTCGGTCTCGCACAGGCGTTGCGAAAATCTACCTCGATGGCGACCACCAGCAACGACGCGCTCGATGTTGTCTATCGCGCCGGGGAACGCCTCAAGGAAACGGCGACCGCGCTGACCGCCTGCCTTCGCGCCCTAACCGCTGTGCCGGAGGAGGTTATTGACGGTGGCGAAATCCGCTTGGGTATGTGGCGACGCGCCGGACGACGATTGCACCTCGCCGGGACATTCCTTGCCGGATCGCGTCTCGCCGGGGCGCAACTTGCCGGGGCGAACCTGATGGATGCCGTTCTGCACGGGTGCGAACTCGACGGTACGCAACTTTTGGGCGCGAACCTGTTTGGCACGAAACTCGGCGGCGCGAACCTGTTCAATGCCGTGTTCGCGCCCGAAGGCAACCCCGGTGTACCGAGCGGCGCACCTGCGGCGTCGCTGACCGGCGCGGATTGGTGGCGGGCATCGGCAACGTCGTGGCGCGGAACCAAAGGCGAAACGCTGAAACGATGGCTTCAAGCGCATTTCCCCAAGCCCGACGAACCCGACCCGGTTCCGGCATGGGGAGATGC
>JACMIU010000741.1 GCA_014380985.1 Armatimonadota bacterium
CGACCTGTCAAATCGGCGGCTCAATCAGTGAATTAGGCGGCGACGCTGTTTGTCAGCGGAGTAACACCGGCAACCGTGATGGAAACAACGTCGCCGGGCGCGAGTGTGAAATCGTCGGGCGGCACAATCCCCGTGCCGGTAAACAGAAACGCGCCGGTCGGGAACGCCGTTTCGTGGAGTAGATAGCCCACCAACTCTTCAGGCGTGCGCTTCATCTTCGTCGTGGACGTTTCGCTCGAATACACGGTTTCGCCTCCACGTTCGATGGATAACTGTATCGTTCGGTTTCGCAGACTTGCCGCGTCCGGTGCTATGACGATGGTCGCGCCAATGGCACACGCGCCGTCATACGTCTTCGCTTGCGGCAAATACAGCGGATTTTCGCCCTCAATCGAGCGCGACGACATATCGTTGCCCGCCGTCACGCCGACAATCGCGCCGTTTCGGGATACGACCAACACCATTTCCGGCTCCGGCACATTCCAAACCGAATCGCGCCGAATCCGCACGTCGCCGCCGGGGGCAACCACGCGCCACCCGGCGGACTTGAAAAACAGTTCGGGGCGGTCGGCGTCGTACACGCGGTCGTAAAAGTCGCCGCCACCGGTGCTTTGTGACTCTTCGCGCCGGGCGGAGCGCGAACGCTCATACGTCACGCCCGACGCCCATACCTCGGATTCGTCCACCGGCGCGAGCAACATCACGTGATCGGGAACCGCGACGCCGCCCTGCTTCGCGGCTAAAACCGCCGCCTCTATCGGGTCGTCCTGCGCGAGCCACGCGCCGATACTGGCGAACGCTTCCGGCGCGGCGGCACTCGCGTTAAAGCGTTCGCCGGAATCGGTCTGTATGCCGATTTGCGCGGCGTTCGTGGCGGGATCAAGGTAGCGAAACAGTTCCATGGTTTATACTACCGGATAAAATCGCCGGAAGAAACGTCACTGCCGGAGCGAACGGCTCGCAGTGCCGCGTTCGTGACCTGCACCGCGTGGCGCACCGTTCCCACGGCGGGCGCACCGAGGGTAAACACGCCTTCCACGGTCACGGTTCTGCCTGCCGGAACCGTAAACGTGCGGTAGGCGAACGGCGTGGTGGTCAGGCTCGTGCGTTGCCACGTGCCGTTGTTTGCTTGATAGGCGATAGGCGCACCGCCCCCGCCCTGATTGGCGAGCGTCAGGGAAACGTTGCGCGAACGGTTACCGGTGTTTCGCACCGTGATCCGGTCGCGGTACACCACGCTCCAGTTGGCTATATTGGGTTGCACAGACCCCGTGTTGGGTGCCACGGTATTGCGCAAGGCGAATACCGTGCCGAAGCCGGGCATTTCGGTGTCAAACATATCGCTACCAACGGCGCGGCGCGTGGAGGTATCGCGGAGCGGCGATTCGTGCGTGATCCAAAACGTGTTCGATACCATCGTGGAACTCGGCTCGTGTTGTCCGGTCGCGTTGTTTCGCAGGTACTGCGGGTACGTCACCGGCAGTTCGCCCGCTGGGGTCGCGTCGCTGATCGTGAACGTCGGCGTTGTTAGCACGTCGGAGCCGCTCGTTTCAGTGTTGGGAGCCATCATCAAGCCTTTGTACACCCGTGATTCGGGGGCGGGCGTGGTTCCTGCACCGTAACGGCGCGTCACAAAGCCGATATAATCCAACTGTTGCACCGTGGCATCCGACCCGACAATCGCCTTCGGGCTGGTCACGGTTCCGGTCACGGCGGCGGAACTTTGGTACACGATGTTCATCAGTTCGCACGACGCGCCGGTGAAGTCAAAATCTACCACACCCGCGAAAAAATTACCGGAAGGAACGGAGCGTGTGTTGCCATAATCGGCTTCGGTTCGCATCAGCCACAAAAACGAGCCGGGGCGCAGGGTCACGGTTTGCACCGTGGGGTTCGTAAATAGTTCCACGAACGGTATGTTACCGTTGGAATTGTTGATGAAACCCTTTCCGCGCATCGTGACAATCACGTCGGTCGTGCCGGGGTTGCGAAGCACAACGCCGTAGTTCACCGGGCGCGAACTTTCGGTGCGAACGGTGTTTCGCGTGAAGTTCCACACGTGTTCAAACGAGTCGCGGTATTTGCCGGGCGGGAGCAGTATCTTCAGCAGGGCTTTTCTGCCCAGCGACCCGTCGCCGAGGTCGTTGTACAAAACGTTTTGCGTGGTAGAACCGGGAATCATGTCGGTGTAGCCGAGTTCGATACGTTCGGGATTGTTGACGAAAATCAGTTGCCGATCGCCCTGCGGCGTGTAGGCGATGGTCGGTGTTTGTGCGTGGACGGGGAGCGCGATTCCGGCAAGCGCGAACGCGGCAGAAACCAGCGAAAAAGCAACGCGACGAGACGGGAAAAAAGGCGAGAAAGCAGTCATGAAAAGGGGTATCCTTTGTCGGTCATCCCTTGTATTGGTGTGGAATGCCGCCTATTGTATCGGTATATACCAATCGTTTCCGTAGCGCGGACGCTCATGCTTCATCGGTTTCTGGTACACTAAGCGCACGATGACCGAGCGCAAAAACAAAAACGCTTCACCGCTACTGGGGCAAACCGCGCCCGCGTTCACGCTTGCCGACCCCGTGACGGGCGAAACCGTGTCGCTGTCGGGCTACGTGGGGCGCGATGTGTTGCTGATTTTCTTGCGTGGCACGTGGTGTCCATACTGCGTGGCGCAATTAGAAACGCTAAAGCAGAACTTCGCCGCGCTACAGGACGCGCAGATCGCCGTGGTTGCCGTGGTCTGTCAAAGTCAGTGGTCGGTGCGCCTGTCGCTTAGGGCGTCGCCGCTCCCTTTCCCGCTTTTGTGCGACGGGGCGCGAACCGTCGCCCGCGCCTACGGCACACATTACTGGTTGTCGCACGAGGGTTTTAATCTGTCGCACCCTGCGCTGTTTATCCTCGACAAGCAACAAACCGTTACCTTCGCGCACGTCGGGCGCAGTATGTCCGACCTGCCGCTCAGCGTGATTTTAGAAAAGTTCTTGGGGTTCCTGCCGGGCGCGGGACAAGGGGAAACGGCGTAACCGTTATGGCGAAAGGTAGCCGCGATTGGGCGCAGCTCGACGCCTTCGAGGCGGAGTACGCCGAACGTCTCGCCGCTGAGAAGAAGCGTGGCGCAAGCGATTCGCCGTTTTTTCGGTTTCTTCGTCTACTTGCGACAAACGCCACGTTCGCGTACACCGACGACATCAAAGCGCGGGATGACGATTCGCGTCGCTTGTTCGCCTTACGAAATAAAATTATCGCCCTGCGCGAAAAACTCGCCGTTCCCGCAGATGACGATGGCTTGCTGTCCGCCGAGCGCGACTATCTGCCTACCGTGCCGAAAGAAAAGTCCGGTCTGCGTGTCACGGCGGACGTATTATCGGAGAACTATCTGTACCCCGTAACGTTCGCTGACGTGCGCGAAACGCTCGCTACCTTGCCCCCCGAACACGCCGCGGTGGTTGACGCGGTTCACCTGACAAACCGCAAAAACGAAACGGCGGACGCCGATTGGGGGTGGGGAACAATACGGCTTCACTGTGTGCTGGAATCGGTGAAAAACACAGAAGGGGCGGTTATCGCGGGACGGCGCATCCACGCCAAACGTATGAGCGGTCAGGACGTAGAACGGTTCGGCGGTAAATTGGAATGGGAAGGGCGGCAACTGTTCGCCGTCTGGAACATCGCCGATTACCGAACGTTTGTGCTGAAGCGCGTTCTGATTCACGAGGTCGCGCACGGTGTCGCCGAAC
>JACMIU010000742.1 GCA_014380985.1 Armatimonadota bacterium
AAAACGCGGCGTTCACGGCGATTTGCGCCACGGTTTCTACCGCGACAATCGTTTTGCGGTTTGCGCCGCTTCCCGGCAATACGAACCGCCCGCACCGCACGGCGTCTGCCATTCGCGCCATGTTGCCCCGGTCTCGCGCTCCGTACACCGTGGCAAGCCGAAGTACCACGCCGACGCTTCTGGTGGAACGCGCCCAATCCGTCACCAGTGCTTCGCCGCGCAGTTTGGTTTCGGCGTAGGGCGTGACGGGTGCGGGGGGGGCGTCCTCGGTGATGCCTTCGGGCGGCGTGGCTTCGCCGTACACCGCCACCGTGGAAAAGTAGACGATGCGGGATATGCCGCCAAGCGTAGCGGCATGAAGTAGATTCGAGGTTCCGGCGACGTTGACGCGCTCGAAATCGGACGCGGGGGCAGTGGGCGAATGCACCTGCGCCGCCGCATGAAACACAACATCCGCGCCACGGCAAGCCGCCGCGAGCGTGTCGGCGTCGTCCAGTGTGCCGACGAAAACGCGGCAACCGGTGGGAACGTCAGCGAGGTCGCCGCGCACCAGAACGCGCACTTCGCCGAACGATTCGTGCGCCAAGAGCATTTCGCACAGGGCGTAGCCGACGCAACCGGTCGCCCCGGTCACAAGCGCGATCATGCTTGCCCACGCCGCCGCGCATCGGCGACCTTGTAGTTGTCGAGCCATTCTTGAACGCATTTCTCGCGCTCGTAGTGGGTAATCATGTTGTCGCGCCCGGTCGCGCCGAGGGCATCCCGCGCCGTTTTTGGCAAGGAAAGCAGTTCGATTGCGGCATCCGCCAGCGCGTCGGGGTTTGCCAGCGGCACGAGCCGACCAGTCGCGTCGCTGACGATTTCGCAGTTGCCGCGCACGTCGGTTGCCACCACGGGAACGCGCATGGCTAACGCTTCCTGAATCGCGCAGGGCAAGCCTTCTTGTTGCGATGGAAAAACGAATAAATCACTCGCCGCCAGAATCGTTCGCACGTCGCGCCGGAAGCCCAAGAACCGGCAGTTCGCGGCGACGCCCAAGCGACGCGCCAACGCTTCGTTTCGCGCCAGCATCTTACCGTCGCCGACCAGCACCAGCAAGGCTTTAGGGTGCTTGGTAAGTAGCCGGGGCATCGCGCCTATTGCGTCAAACTGCCGCTTGCGCGGTAGCATTTCGCCGACCACGGAGAGTATCGGCGTGTCCGCATCCGCGCCGATTTCAGCGCGGAATGCGGCGCGTTCTTCGACCGCCACCGCGCCCGGATTGAATCGGTCGCGGGCGGAAATCCCGATACCGCGAGTGGCGAAAAGTCGCGGTTCAGGCACGATATTTTTCAGAAGCGCGGCGTCGTAATCCTCGCGGTTGTACGTGTACACGGCGTCAGAGAGTTTGTGTCCGGCATAGCGTTCGATGGTCTCGTAAACCGCGTTTGCGGCGGGATGCCCGTGCCGGTGAAAGTGAAAACCGTGCGCGGTATAAACGCGAAGCGCACCGGTTCCGGCGTTCGTCGCGGCAAGCCGTCCGATAAAACCGCCCGATGGGTTGTGCGAATGCACCACGTCGTAGCGTTCGCGCCGAATCAGTTCCGTCACCTGCTTTAACGCCCGCAGATTGTTGGTGTGCAGGGGGAAGCGTTCCATCGGCACGTCATGCACGGCGTCGGCGACGGCGCGAACGTCGTCCCCGAACCGCGTCACGCGGCAAGCGACTTCAACGCGGTATCCGGCATCCTTCGCGCCTTGCAGGTGCGGCAACATAGCGCGGATAATATGATCGAGCGTAGAAACGTAGAGTAATTTCATGAGTTATTGTGGGCGCGGCGCGGCGACAAGAACGTCGTGCGCGGCGTTCACCATTTGGAGGCGTTCCAAAAGTTCCGGGTCGCGCTTGCGGCGAAGTAGGGCAAGGCGCAGAAGCATTGCCTTGAAGCGCATTCCCAGTCTATGCGCCGACCGAACCCGCTCTGCGTCCTGCGGGAAATGCTTCTCCATATACTGCAGTGCCGCAATGTGGCTGTTGGAATACGTCGCTACCTTCTCCTGTTTCCACGACGAACCGCCTAAATGCGTGATGGTCGCGCCGGGAAAGTAGCGAATCCGGTAGCCCGCGCCGCGAAGCCGGGTGCAGTAATCGGTATCCTCGTACATCAAAAAAAAGCGTTCATCTAAGCCGCCGATTTTCTCAAACGCTTCGCGGCGCACGAGCATAAACGCGCCTAAAAGCGATTCCACGTCTGCCTCGGTGTCGCGGTTCCAGTCGGGCATTTTTTCGCGGTTGAAAACCGGCGAACCGGGAAACAGCCGGTCGAGCAGAAAAGCGCGGGCGATTTCGTCACGGGGCGTCACGGCGCGGCGGGCGCACTCCCACTGCACGTGTCCATCGGTTCCGACCACGCGGCAACCCATCGCCCCGACATCGGCGGGCTGTGCGTTCAAATATCGGACGCACTCGGCAATCGCGCCGG
>JACMIU010000743.1 GCA_014380985.1 Armatimonadota bacterium
ACAAACCACCGGCAAAACGAACACCATCACCGTTGCAAAGGGTCTGTCGGCGGGAACGCACACCATCACCGTCACGAAAGATACCGAGGCAGGTATCGGCTATCTGGAAATGGTTGGCTTTCGCTGTGCCAGTCTCGCCGCGCTTCCGGCGAAGCCTAAGCGCAAATTAGAGTTTATCGGCGACTCGATCACCTGCGGCGCGGAAAGCGATTTATCGGTCGCGCCTTGTGGCACGGGCGAATGGTTCGACCGGCACAATGCGTACTCGTCCTACGGCATGGCGACGGCGCGGCGACTGAACGCGCAGGTGCATCTTTCCTCGCGCTCCGGTATCGGACTGATGCACAGTTGTTGCGACATGAAGCAGGTCATGCCCGACGTTTGGAACACGCTCGACCTTGAAACCCCGGCGCGAAAATGGGACACGCGCCGTTATCAACCCGACGCCCTGATGATCTGTCTCGGTCAGAACGACGGCGAACAAGACCCCCAAGCGTTCGACGTAGCATATATCGCGTTCTTGAAGACGCTACGAGCGGCGTACCCGAAAACGCAAATCGTCTGTCTGACCAGCCCGATGGGAAGCGAAAACTTGCGAACCTATCAAAAGAACGCCCTGACGCGCATTGTCGCCAACCGCAAAAGCGCGGGCGATTCCCGCGTTTCGACCTATGTCTTTAGCCGTGGGTACAACGCCGGGTGCGGCGGACATCCCGACACCGCCGACCACGCAAAAATCGCGGCGGAACTCTCGAACTATTTGAAAACTACCTTGAAATGGTGAAACTGGAAAGCAAACCTATGAATATTCTTTTACCTTTGATGTCGCTTCTGCCGCTGGTCGCGGGTTGCGAACCGTTGCCAACAGTGCCGACCGCGCCGATGATCGGTGCGCCCGCCGAAGTCGCCGCACTCATTCGCCTCACTGCGGACAAGGCGATTCTGACCGGTAGCACGTTGCAGAAAACGGCGACGGGCTACACGGGCGCGGGCTACGCCGGGGATTTTGTTCCCGAAGGCGCGAAAATGGTCTGGACGGTTCCCGGTGCGAAACCCGGAATCTACGAGGTGCGGATTCGCTACAAGACAATTGGTGGGCAAAAAGGCTACGATTTATCGGTGAACGGCAAAAAATCGAGCGGAATGTTCGCGGAGGCAGCGGCGTTTACCACGATTCCCGGCGGCAAAGTCGAACTGAAAACCGGCGAAAATACGGTCGCTATCGAGCGCGGTTGGGGCTACTTCCAGATTGATTCGGTCGAACTGACGCCCGCGAAACCCGCGCCGCCCCTAAAGGCGGTAACGGCGAAACTTTCCGACCCGAGGGCGACCCCCGCGACACAAGCAATGTACGACCTGTTGCGCCGAAACTACGGCAAGGGAACGCTTTCGGGGCAGGCGCAAATCCCCGATAGCAAGTATGTTCAGGAAACTATCGGCGAAACCCCGGCGGTGCAGGGCGGCGACTTTATCGAATACTCGCCGACCCGACTTGCGAAAGGCTCCGACCCGAAAAACGAGGTCGAGAGCATGATCGCAGCGGCAAAAGCGGGGCAACTAATCACGATGCTCTGGCACTGGAACGCGCCGAACGGTATCCTCGATGCCCCCTACACCGACAAAAGCGGCAAGAAAATTGACGCGCACTGGTACTTCGGGTTCTACACCACATCCACGACGTTCGACTTAGAGAAAACGCTCGCCGACCCGAAATCCGCCGAATACGCGCTAATGCTACGTGACATTGACGCTATCGCGCTACAGATGAAAAAGTTCAGCGATGCGGGAGTTCCGGTGCTGTTTCGCCCGCTCCACGAGGCGGAAGGCGGCTGGTTCTGGTGGGGCGCGAAGGGACCCGAACCGTGCAAAAAACTGTGGCGTCTGCTGTACGACCGCATGACGGTGAAGCACAACCTGCATAACCTAATCTGGGTGTACAGTTCGGGAACCGACCCGAACTGGTATCCGGGCGACGACGTGGTGGATGTTATCGGGATTGACCAGTACCCGTCCGACGTTTCCGACCCGCTGAGTACGGTTTGGGAAACGCTCCTCGCGCAGTACGGCGGGCGCAAAATGATCGCCCTGACCGAGTTCGGCGGCGTTCCCGATGTGGCGAGCATGGAGCGATACGGGGTGCGCTGGAGTTATTTCGCGTCGTGGCAGGGCAAGGATTTAGGACCCCGCCGTTACTCCGTTCCCGAACTGACACGGCTTTATAAAGCACCTAAAGTGATGAACTTGAAGGGCTTGCCGAAACTGAAGAAGTAGGAATCTAACAATGGAAACAACGACACTGGCGGCGACCCCGCCGATGGGCTGGAACTCGTGGAATCAGTTCGGATCGCGCATTCACGAGTCGTCGCTACGGGAGACCGCCGACGCACTGGTAGCGACGGGCTTGAAAGATTTGGGCTACGAGTATCTGGTGATTGACGACTGCTGGTCAGTGAAATCGGGGCGCGACGCGGACGGCAACCTTGTCGCCGACCCCGAAAAGTTTCCCGGCGGCATGGCGGCGTTGTGCGACTACGTTCACACGAAGGGGCTGAAAATCGGCATCTACTCCGACGCGGCGGAAAAAACGTGCGCGGGCTATCCCGGTAGTCTCGGATTCGAGGCGCAGGACGCCGCGCTTTGGGCATCGTGGGGCTTCGACTTCCTGAAGTACGATTACTGTAGCGCACCCGACGACCAAGCGATTGCCACGGAGCGGTACGCCGCGATGGGCGCGGCACTGCGCGGCACGGGGCGCGAGTTTTTGTTCTCGATGTGCGAATGGGGCGGTCGCGCCCCGCACCTGTTCGGGCGCGGCGTCGGGGCGCAAATGTGGCGCGTCACTGGCGATATTTTCGATAGTTGGGTGGATGTTTGGATGCAGCACGGCGACAGTCACGGCTACTATGGGGTCGGAATTGACAGCGCGTTTGACACTGCCGACCGCCTCGCCGAGTACGCGGGGGCGGGAGCATGGAACGATCTGGATATGCTGGTGGTCGGCTTAAAAGGGAAGGGCGCGATTGGCGGCGGTGGGTTGTCGTTCCTCGAATATCAAACGCATATGTCGCTCTGGTGTCTCGCCTGCTCGCCGCTAATGATCGGTTGTGACCTTCGCATAATGGACGAACAAACGCTGTCGCTCCTGACGAATCCCGAAGTGCTGGCGGTGAATCAAGACCCGCTCGGCAAGGTCGGGCGGCGCGTGGCGCGGCACGGAGACTGTGAAACGTGGCGCAAACCGTTAGCCGACGGTTCTATGGTGGTCGCTCTATTCAATCGCGGGTCAAGCGGCGCGAACGTCAAACTGCGTGCCGCCGACATCGGTCTGCTCGACACGCCGAAAGCGGTACGCAACCTGTGGAAGCGCGAGGATGTCGCCG
>JACMIU010000079.1 GCA_014380985.1 Armatimonadota bacterium
GATATTGCCGCGCAAATCGGCGACTTCGACGCGGCACTGCTCTTTGACCCCGGTGCGACTCTTTCCCTACACGACGCATTGGAAACGCCACCCGTAGCAAGTGCCACGCGCCTACTGGTTATCATCGGCGCGGAAAGCGGCTTTACCCCCGGTGAAATCGTCACTTTCACCAAAAAAGGCGCGGTTGCCGTGACCCTCGGTGCGCGGATTCTGCGAACCGAAACCGCCGCTTTGGTCGCTCTCGCACAGATTTTATACGCTCGCGGCGAGTAAAACCCGCCTCCGCAAAAAAAAACGCCGTGTTATCTTGTCAGATAGGGCGTTCCCGTGTTACAATCCGCCAATAGTTCCCGTGAGCGTGTGCAATAGTTCACACCACACGCTGTTTGCAAGGAGTTACTCATGCCCGAAGAATCGGAAGAGGGTTTTGTTTTCCGTGACCGCCGCCGCAGTGCGTCCACCGAGGAAGCGGTAGCCGCCCCCGTTGAGACGCAGGCGGAAACCTTGATGGAGACCTCAAGAGAAGCGCAGGGCGAAGCCTACGACGACCAAGACATTGCCGAAATGGGCGAAATGCCCGAAGGAATGAATGGCGTGGATGGGTCACTACCCGATGTATATTCGGTGCTGGCGTTGTTTTTGCAAGAACTGCGCTCGCTCGCATGGCTTCGTATGGGGCTTGTCGCCAATCCGTCCACGGGACAGATTGAACGTGATTTGGAGCAAGCGCGAACCGCGATTAACACAGTGAGTTTTCTGGCACAGCAACTGGACGCCGTTGTTTCGCCGGAAGAAAAATTACCGCTGAAAGCCCTTGTCAGCGACCTGCAGATCAATTTCGTGGAACAGAGCAAGCGTCCCTAGTTCGTTTTCAGTGTTTGCGTTTGGTGTTCATGCGTTCGTAGGCGATTCGTCTCCCTAAGTCCCGAATGGGTCGCTTGCGAAGAGAAACGTTTGTGTGCGGCACTGTCGAAGGCGCGAACGTTTCATCGTCGGCAAATAAGCCGGTGATAAGGAGTAGTAAAACGGTTGATAAGAACCAGTCATCCCATCCCCCCCGCCGAGCAAATCCGTTTGCACCTCGAACTCGCGGCACGTCGCACCCGCCGCGCTCTTGAACAGCGTCGGCGCGATCTACGATTCGGCGCGGAAGCGGCGTTTCGCGTCGCTACCGAGGGTCCCCGCGCCCTGCATGATTCGTACCTGCGCGTTCGCTGGAAGGAAGAGCTTCAGCGCGAACGAATCGCGTTCAACGAGTTCTACGCCCGCTACGACGAACTGATCGGCTTGCTCTGTCTCGCCGCGCACGAAGGCAACTCGCCACAGTGCGAGTCTGAATACCGCGAAAAGCGAACCTTCTTCACCGCCCGGTATCCGAAAATCAAAACGTATATCGCACCGCACCTTGCGACCGACCCGGACGATACTCTGCCGACCCTTTGGGGACGCCGGTCGTGCGATGCGTTTGAAGCGATGTTTTCCCCCGCGAATATCGCGGCACTACTCGAAACCGATAACGGGCATCTTATCGGGCGGATGATGCGGGCGAACGCGGCGGTCGGGGCGTGGGAACACGACCTCGAAAAGCGCGAAACAAACGCACATCGTTAAGGAACATGGAAGCGAAACACGCCCCGACGAGAAAATCGTCGGGGCGTGTTTTTTGTCTGGTTAGGGCTTTTAAGCCACGGCTTCAACGGCAGGAGACTGCGCGTGTTTCGCCGCCGCCTGCGCCTCGGCGATGCCGGAGTGCAGTTCAAAGATCTTGATGAGGCGGGTGATTTCAAACGCCCGTTGCACGAATGTCGCTACCTGCACCAGATAGATGCCGCCGTTGTTTTCCCGTGCGCGGCGAACCGCGTCCACCAGAACGCCCAAAGCCGCCGAATCGAGATACGGCACACGGGCGAGATCCAGCACCAAGCGATAATGACCGCGATCCATCAATTCCCCCAGCGCGGTACGCAGTTCGGGGCAGGTGTGCAAATCAATCTCACCAACGAGATGCACCACCGGAACGCCGCCGCTTGCGGGTGTTTCATCAACTGTAATTTCGAGTCCCTGCAAAAACGTTCTCCTTAGCCTGTGCCTGTCCAATCGTGCGAGTTCGGCATACGCTTATTGTACGTTCGGTACAACAGGCAGTATACCGGAACTTCGCGCCGTTTGCATATTAAATGTGTTTTAATCTTCCATAGTAGCCGCGAACTTTTCCTGCGGAGACCACGCTAAATCCAGACGCCGTGCCGCAAACGCTTCATCAAGGCGGCGCACCGGCGCGATATGCGGCGCACTACGGAGCAGTTCGGGATCCGTTTGCACTTCCGCCGCGATCTGTTTCATCGCAACCACGAATGCATCCAATGTTTCTATACTTTCGGTTTCCGTTGGCTCAATCATCAGGCACTCCGGCACAATCAGCGGAAAATACATCGTCGGCGGGTGGTAGCCGTAGTCAATAATTCGTTTTGCCACGTCCAACGCCTTGACCCCGAACTTTTTCCACTCCTTCAAAGTGAACACGCACTCATGCATACAAACGCGGTCGTAGGCGACAGGGAATGTGTCCGCGAGTTCGACGCGCAAGTAGTTCGCGTTCAAAACGGCGTCCTCGGAAATGCGGTGCAAGTTCTCGCGCCCGTAGTGCCGGATGTAGGCGTAAGCGCGAACCACGGCGAGAAACGCCCCCGCGAACGGCGCGACCTTGCCAATCGAAAGCGGGCGTTCGTAGTCCAAGCCGAAAGTGCCATCTGCTTTTTTGACGGCTTGCGGCACGGGCAAGAACGGCTCCAGAATCGCCTTGACGCCGACGGGTCCCGATCCCGGACCGCCGCCGCCGTGCGGCACGGAAAATGTCTTGTGCAAGTTGACGTGCATCACGTCAAAACCCATATCGCCCGGTCTTGCCGTGCCGACAAGTGCGTTCATGTTTGCGCCGTCGCCGTACATCAAGCCCCCGGCATCGTGAATCATCTGCGAGATTTGCAGAATATCCGACTCGAAAAGCCCGACCGTGTTCGGGTTCGTGAGCATGAAACCGGCGAGTTCGCTCCGGTGCTTTTCGATTTGCGCCTCCAAATGCGCCATATCCACCAAGCCGCGCTCATCGGTGTTGACCGGCACGATTTTATAGCCGCAACGCGCCGCCGAAGCCGGGTTCGTTCCGTGTGCCGCCGTGGGAACAATCACGAACTTGCGGTGCGATTCGCCTCGGTGTGCGTGGTAGGCGCGAATCAGCATCATGCCGAGCAGTTCGCCGTGCGCCCCCGCCGCCGGGTGGAGCGAAACCGCGTCCATGCCGAGAATCGCCGACAGGTTTTCCTGCATGGAGTGTAACACTTCGAGTGCGCCTTGCACGGTGCTTTCCGGCTGGTACGGATGGATTCGCGCAAAGCCGCCCAGATTCACCGCCATATCGTTGACCTTCGGGTTGTACTTCATCGTACAGGAGCCAAGCGGGTAGAAGCCTTTATCCACGCAGTAGTTGAGCGACGACATTTTGATGAAGTGCCGCACGAGTTCGCCCTCGGTCACTTCGGGAAGCGGCAGGTCGGCACGAAGTGGGACGCCCGGTAGCAACTCACTGATCGGCGTTTCGCCTACATCGGACGCTGGCATGGCAACGCCGACGCGCCCCGGTCGGGATATTTCAAAAACGGTCGGCAAAAGAACCTTGTTGGTGGGTGGCAAATCGGTGACTAACATTTTATTCTTTTCTAAGGACAAAGGGAATAAGGGAATCGTGGCAATGCTTTCGCCTATTCTACCGCGCCCGGCAAACGATTATGATACCATAAAGCCATGCGCCCTGAACCAAAACCGGTGCGAAAACCGATACCCTTTCGCACAATGGGTTTTATCCTAACCGTTTTGGGAATCGTATCCGTGCTGTCGGGCGCGGCAGGGCTGGTTATCGCCGCCGCGCTTCCGTGGGCAACTGTGACTTTGCTCAACACGCCGCTTGCGATCCCCGGTCTCGCGCTCGGTTGGGGCGGCGTCACGGCGGGAATCGGGGTGATTTGCGTGGCGCAGTTCGGCATTCTCCGCCGCTTCGCCTATCTCGGAATCGCGCTCGGTGTCGCCGCCGCTTACATCGGTGTTCGCGCCGAACGCGAAACCGGCGAGTCGGTGGTGCGTTACCTGCTGAACGTTCAGCGTCGCCTCGCGCCCGTGAACGCCCGCCTCGCCGAAGTCACCCTGCCGCCGATTGAACCGTTCGGCGCGGCGATAAAAACGCGGCGTGACTACGTCGGTGCGGGTGTCGGCTATACGATTTGGGCGGGCGGCGTAGTTGCCGCAGGGTCGGTGCTTCTCGTCGCGGGCGAACGGTTACGGCGCACCTGCGGATATTGCCGCCGGGCATGGTCGGCGAAGCGCGGCGAAACCGTTTCGTTTTGTACGAACTGCGGTAAGCAACCGGCAAGCGTCCCGCTTTGCGCCGGTTGCGCCACGCCGCTTTTGCGTGGCGAGAAGTTCTGCCCCGTTTGTGGCACGGGAACTTCCCCCAATAAAACAGCCGTAATGACTACGAAAGTAGTGTAAACCCGATGAAACCCATGGATAGCGAAGAAAAAATCAGGCAAAAGAAAGCCTCCCGGCGACGATTCTTCAAAGGGCTTGCCCTTGTCACCGGGGCGAGCGTTGCCGCGTATGCCGACGCCCGGTATATCGAACCCGGCTACATCGAGGTTTCCCACCACACGGCGTACCTGCCCGATTTGCCGCTTGCCTTAGATGGCTTCGCTATCGCGCAATTGTCCGACATTCACTACGGGCCGGTGACGCCGGAAAAAACGATTCGGGAAGCGATTGCGCTTGCTATGCGCGAAAAGCCGCATCTGGTCGCGCTGACCGGCGACTTCGTGAACCGCGAAGTTTCCGAAGCCGAACGCCTCGCGCCGCTCCTGAAACCGCTTGCCGCCGCGCCGTTCGGCATGGTCGGCTGTCTCGGCAACCACGATTACAAAAGCGGCGGCAACCCGATCACGCAAACGTTGGAACGCGCCGGGGTCGTCATGCTTCGCAACCAGAGCAAACTGCTCGCGTCCGGTTTGTACGTTGTCGGCATCGAAGACACGCACAACGGGCATCCCGACGCCGACAAAGCGTTCGCTGGTGTGCCGGAGTCCGCCGCGTCGGTGTTTCTCACGCACAACCCGACCGGAATCTTCGGCGCAGCAAGCCGCAAATGCGTCGCCCTGTCGGGTCACACGCACGGCGGACAGATTCGCGTCCCCGGCTTCGCTCCGCGCAACGCCGCCGATATGGAAGGCTTTCCGATGGTGGAAGGGTGGGGCAAGTTCGACAAATCGCGTCTGTTTATCTCGCGGGGCGTCGGCATGATGCACCAACCATTCCGCTTTTTGTGCCGCCCTGAAGTTGCCATTATCGTTCTGAAGCGCGGCGACAAGAAGCCGACCACGAAGCGAAATCTCGCCGAACGCGCCGTTGGCGCAGCGGAAGAGGGCGCGATTAAACTATTTCACAAACTGGCACGGTAAACGGTTATTTCGCCCGCTTCCCTAACGCCCGGTCGAAAGCCCGCAAGAAGCGGTTCCGCTCAATTGCCGCATTCAGCGATACCCGTTCGGCGGCGACATTCACCGCAAGCAGAACGGCGAGTAGCACCAAATTGCCCCAAAGCGGCAATGTCACGGCGGCGGCAAGCGCACCGGTCGCGCCGAGCAGATTGCTTCCCGTGTCGCCCATCATCGTCTTGCCGGTAGCGTCGCTCCACCATTCCGCTATCACGGCGAAAACGAGCGGTGCGAGAAGCACACCGGGCGGCGTCCAGTAACGCACGTCGTCGGGCAAAAATCCGTGGGTATTGTAGCGAAGCGCGTACAAGGCAAGCAGTGCCGATACCATCACCGGTAGCGCGAAAAGCACGAAAAAGCCGAACTGAGCCCGACCGGGGCGCGTATCGAAGAGATTCAGCGTGTTCGCGCCGAGGGCGATTAGCGACGCCGTGAGAACCACGGAAAGCCAGTCGGTGCGGTGGACGAGAAACGCGGCGCACAAGGCGAGCAGTCCGCCACCAATAAGTTTGAGTGAGCCGGTAGTCGGTTTGCCGCGTAACAACGCGCCGATATGCCCGCGAAAACCGCCGACTTCGCGGGAACCGAACTTATCATCTAATAGACCGAGGATGCCGAACCCCGCGCAAACGAGCAGAAACGCCGGAGCGTACACCATGCCAAGCGTCGCGCCGGTCGCCGCCACCGCGCCGTAGGTGATCGCGCCGACAAGAAGAAACGTCAACCCGGTCGCCGCCGGAATTGTTGCCCCGGCAAAGTTCGGCTTGACCAGTTCAAAGGCGCGGCAAACGGCGCGTGACACAAACGGCGCGAGAATGCACAGCAGAAGAAAGCCCGCGCCCCAAATAATCCAAGCGGTCTCGGTCATTTTTGGCGACCTTTCAACAGGCGCGGAAGCAACGCCTTAGCCACGTCGCGCCACTGCTTGAACCGGTGCAGTTGGCTACGAAAGTCACTACCAGATACGCGGTGCGCCATCTGCGTTGGCACTTCCAACACCCGGTAGCCCGCCCGCGAAACATCAATCGTCAGCGCGGTCTCGACGCCGAACCCCACCGCGAGCGGCAAAGCGGCGTTCCAAACGCCGCGCCGAATGCAACGTTGCCCCGATAGCGGCGCGTCCATCGTTCTCCCGGTGAGGCGGTTTATTCCCCAGTTCGACAGGCGCACCACGAAGCCCATGCCCGCCCCGCGTCCCGTGCGCGGAAATGTGGCAATCGTCATGTCGGCAGTTCCCTCGGCGACGGGCGCGATCAGCACCGCCGCTTCCCCGGCGGTTTCGCACAGATCGGAATCTAAAAAAAGAAGGAGGGTTTCGGGGTCTGCGACGTGCGCCGCGCCGGTTTCCATCGCCGCCGCCTTGCCCCGGTTGCGCGGGTGACGTAGCACGGTCGCGCCCGCACTTTCGGCGACAGTTGCGGTGTCGTCCGCCGATCCGTCATCCACGACAATCACGGTGGAAACGTGGGGCAGTGCCTGTGCCGCCCGCACCGTTCGGGCTATCCGTTCTCCCTCGTTAAACGCCGGAAGTATCACCGCAACATTCATTCGCTTGCGCCGCCATCCGTGCCGATAGGACGCGCTGCGCTATGCCGGAAGGCGTGGATACGCAGGGTATCCGGCTTCCCAGTATCGGAGTTGTCGCGGAGCGAATAGTACGCATACCAAAGCCCTGCGGAACTGCCGCGCTTGCGCTTCGTCGCCGTCTCGACGCGCAACCGATACATCGGTTGCGCCCATTTGATAGATGCCGCCTCGTCGGGCGCATCAAACGGCTTTCCTGTCTCATTGTCAGCGATTTCCTTGGCGATTTGCGTTGCCGCCTCAGCAAGTGCTTGTTCAACCCTTTCCCCGAACATCTCGGCGGCATCATCGCCTTTATCGTAACGAACATATTCCCCTGCCGCTGACAGTTCGGCTTCTGCAGGTTGCAGAAAGTCAAGAAATAAAGGCGTGATAATCACCGCTTTTTCAATTGCTCCCGCAATCGTGCAAAAACCACGTCGCCGGAAATAATTCGCCCTTCGGCTTCGGCTTGCAAGCTGCGCCCGATAGCCGCCAAATCATCCTCGTTCGTCTCGCGGTCGTAGTCCGGTATCGAAACATCATCCTCATCATCCGGTTCATGTTCTGCTTGTCCCTTGGTGCGGGCAAACGCCGATTCTTTTCCCCCGACAAGACTGTGCGCCGTGGTGAACATCACTGCGGCAAGGTTTCCGCGTTCCTGTGGCGTGAACGAAAGCGCGGCGTGATAGGCTTCGTCCGGTAGTTCGATTGTCAATGTGTTCATCGGTTGGTTTCCTTCTCCCGATATTATACCGCTACGGGGCGGTATCGGTTTGCCAAACGCCGGGTCGGGCGGTACAATCGGTTTCGGGCAATCGCCCGTCTTTCGCTGTGAAACACGGTTCCCCTTGACTGCCAAACCCTAAGGAGAATTAACCGTGCCTGATACATCCCCCGCCGCTATCCCCGACCCTGACGCGCCCGCGAAGGAAAAAAACGTGAAGTATATATTTGTCACCGGGGGCGTTGTCTCGTCCATCGGCAAGGGGATCACCTCTGCCGCGCTCGGTCGTCTCCTACGCAATCGCGGCTTCGAGGTCGCTATGCAGAAGTTAGACCCATATATCAATGTGGACGCCGGAACGATGAACCCGTACCAGCACGGCGAGTGCTTCGTCACCGACGACGGCGCGGAAACCGACCTTGACTTAGGGCATTACGAACGCTTCGTGGACATCAACCTGTCCCGTGCCGCAAGCGTCACGACCGGAACCGTGTACGGCGCGGTGATACAAAAAGAGCGGCGCGGCGATTATTTGGGCGGCACGGTGCAGGTGATTCCGCATATCACCGGTGAGATCAAGGAACGCATTACGCAGTACGGTCGCTCTACGGGAGCGGATGTGGTGATTGCCGAAGTCGGCGGAACTGTGGGCGATATTGAGGGCTTGCCGTTTCTCGAAGCCATCCGGCAGATGAAGCGCGACGCGGGCGCGGAAAACGTGCTGTATGTTCACGTTACCTTGATTCCGTCGGTGGGTCCGTGGAACGAAATTAAAACCAAGCCGACCCAGCATTCCGTGATGCGTCTGCGTGAGGTCGGAATCGCGCCCGACGTGCTGGTCTGCCGCACCAAAGTCGCGCTCACGACCGAGCAGAAGGACAAACTCGGCTTGTTCTGCGACGTGTCTTTAGACGCTGTGATTGAGGCGACCGACACCGACACCATCTACGCGATTCCGGTGATGTTCGAGGATCAGGGTTTTACCGATTTAGTCGTGCGCCGTTTGCACCTGCCGGAAACGCCGTCCAACCTTTCGGATTGGCGCGGCATCGTCAAGCGCATTTTAGAACCCTCGAAGGCGGTGCGCGTCGCGGTAGTCGGCAAATACACCGAAAATGGCGACGCCTATATCTCGATTGGCGAATCCTTGAAGCACGCCGGAATCGCGTCCGACGCCCGCGTTCATCTGGACTGGATTGATTCCGAAACGCTGGACGAACCCGGCGCGGCGGAAACGCGCCTGTCCGGGGTGGACGCCGTTGTCGTTTGTCCCGGTTTCGGCGGTCGCGGCGTTCCCGGCAAAATCGCGGCGGTTCGCTATGCCCGCGAAAATAAAGTCCCGTTCCTCGGCGTCTGCTACGGGATGCAGATGGCGGTGGTGGAATATGCCCGGCACGTCGCGCACCTTGCGGGCGCGAACACCACCGAAGTGGACGCCGACACCGCGTACCCGGTGATAGCCCTGATGCCCGACCAGTACGGTATCGCCGACAAAGGCGCGACCATGCGCCTCGGACTGTGGCCCTGCACCCTCGCGCCGGAAACGCTGGCACTCAAACTGTACGGCAAAACCAATATCGAGGAACGCCACCGCCACCGCTACGAAGTCAACAACGATTACCGCGAGCAACTGACGAAAGCCGGATTCGTGTTTAGTGGCACGTCACCCGACCACAAGTTAGTCGAGATTATCGAACTGCCACAAAGCGTTCACCCGTTCTTTATCGCCACGCAGTTTCACCCGGAGTTTTTATCGCGCCCGAACCGCGCCCATCCGCTTTTCGCCGGATTAGTCGAAGCCGCTTTGTCGAATTGACGCGGCGATTGGCGAAAAAAGAAAAACTACCGATAATGAAAGCATGACTGTTAAAATTGTGCAGACCGAAACGCCGCCAAACTCGCTTATGGGAGTGCCGGGGATTGGCGCGGTGCGTCGCCGATTGCTCGCGGAGGCGGGAATATCCACCCGCGACGCCCTCGCGCAAGCCTCGCCGGAGCAACTGGTGTCGCTTACGGGAATGCCGCGTTTAGCGGCGGAAAAACTGCTGGCGACACTCGCCATTACAACACCTGCGCCCGTTGAGGAAAACGTCGGACGAACGTCGTCTGCGGGACGAACGTCGTCTGCGGTCGAAACGCCGGAAAGCCACGAAGACGAAGCCACGGGCGAGGAATCTCCGCAAATATCGCGTTTGGAACGCGCCGCGCTCCACGCGCAAACCGCGCTCGCCGATGCGTCGCGGGTGGTGTCGCCCGACTCCAAACTCGGAGAAACATTGCTTCGCTTCGCCCGTCTCGCCGACGAACTGCCGCGCCGCGTTCCCGCGAATACTTCCGGCGGGGTTGCCAAGCGCATCACGGCGCGACTGCAAAATATCACCGAGCGATTGGAAACACTGGCGCAATCGAAGAAGAAAGTCCCGCTCAGCGAAAAACGCGCCAAACGCCTTCAGCAACGAATCAAACGCACCCGCGACACGATCAAGCGCACATTAAAAAGCAATGCCGATACTACTTCGCCGAAATTACCGACACCAACTGCGTCGTGAGGGGGTAAACTAAAGCGTGTTAAAACGACCCACGCCATCTAAAACTCCGCAAAGCCCGGTTGTTTTGTCCGGCATTCGCCTGTCCGTGCCGGTGGTACAGGCGATACTCGGCGACTGTGACAGTGTGGCTCTCGCGGTCGCGGTATCCCGCGCCGGTGGACTGGGAACGCTTAGCGTCAACGCGCCCGACCCTGCTTATCTGAAGCGTCGCCTCAAGCAAGTTCGCTCCCGAACCCCGCGCCCGGTGCTACTGGCGTTCACCGCGTCGTTTGAGGAGGACGCCGTTCTCGATACCGCACTCCAAAACGGATTTCGCGCCGTTCAGGTTTTTTGGTGGAACGGCCCCCGAATCGCGCCGCGTGTTCGGCGCGAAGGCGGCACGGTGTTCTGGCAGATCGGAACGGTTGCCGAGGCACGGGATGCAGTGAGCGCGGGCGCGGATGTGGTTGTCGCACAAGGAACCGAAGCCGGGGGACAGGTGCGTTCACCGCGTCCGGTGCTTCGACTTATCCGCGAACTGCGCGAAGCTCTTGGTGAAGGCATTCCCATCGTCGCCGGAGGGGGATTCGCTGACAAACACGATACGCAAGCCGCGCTGGAAGCGGGCGCGAACGCGGCGATGTTCGGAACCCGCTTCTTGCTTTCGGACGAATCGAACGCCTCCCCCCGCGACAAGACGCGCCTTTTGCGGGCGACGGCGGATCATCTGCAGTTGGATTCGCGCCTTGTCGGCGACTGGCCCTGTTGTCCGCGTAGGCGTCTGCGAACCGCTACTGACGAAGAGGTCATCGGTTTGTACGCAGGGCTTGGTATCGGGCGGGTCGGAACGCTTCTTCCTGCCGGGCAAATCGTTCGCATCCTCGCGCCGTAGCAGGAAGAATACCCCGGTAGGACGCAATAGGATTTAATGATTGCTTTTACCCCAACACTGGGCGCGGAACCTGCCGCTATCATTGACCCGCAGAGTATTGTCGATCTTGCCGAGGCGGCGAAGAAATCCGTCGCCGTAGGTCGCGCCGTCGTGCCAAACGGCGGGGGAACCGGGCAGGACTACGGCTACCCCGTCCGCGCCGAATCATTTGCGGTGGTGAACACGTCGCGCCTAAACCGTGTTGTCGCCGTGGAACCCGGAGACCTGACAATTACCGTGGAGGCGGGCGCGACCCTCGCGCAGGTACAGGACGCGCTACGCCCGCACGGCTTGTTTTTGCCGATAGACGTCCCGCATCCTGAACGCGCCACGGTCGGCGGCATTTTGGCGACCAACGCTTTTGGCGCGTCGCGCCTCGGCTACGGCACGGCGCGGGACTGGTGCATCGGGCTTTCCGTGGTAGGCGCGAACGGCGCGGTCACGAAATCGGGCGGCAAGGTCGTGAAAAACGTCACCGGCTACGATTTGCCGAAACTGCACATCGGCGCACTCGGCTCGCTCGGCATTATCGCCGAAGCGACTTTCAAAGCGTCGCCAATGCCCGAAGCCGAACGCACGGTGCTGGTGCAACTCGGCAATGACAGCGTTGGCGGCGTCGGTACGTACATCCGCGACGCGCTGAACACCGTTTCCCCGACCCGGTTCTACGGACGCCGTGATAACACCGGCACGTACTTCGTGGCGCATTTCACCGGTTTCGCGGAAGCGGTCGAATCCGAAGCGGAACACTGCGCGGCAATCGCCCGTGCAAACGTCAGCGAACGCCGCACAGTTTCGGTAATGGAGGAGGCGACTACGCACGAGACGCCGACCGGGGCGGTGGTACTACAAGCCGTCGGCGTTTTAGAAGAACAGTGGCAAGCCTTTTTTCAAACAACGATGTGCGGCGAGAATGCTGTTTCGGAAACGTGGTATGGCACGGGTGTTACGCGGATTTGCTTCGCGGACGCGATGGCAACCGAAGGGTTGGGTACCCTGCGCGAGTTGGTAGAAACGCCAGACTATCCGTGCTTTAACGACTACTCCCTGCTTCACGCGCCGCTTGCGCTTCGACAGGGTGACTTCCCCGTTTGGTATCCCGAACCCGCATCGCTTCCGCTCATGCGCCGTATCAAGAAGGCGTTAGACCCCGGCGGCGTTTTTAATCCGGGGCGGTTTGTCGGACGCATATAGACCCAACCGCACCGAATCGGGTACGATAGCGGCATGGAAAACTATGCCAAACTCCTTGCCCGAATGAAAGAAATCGGACATCTGTCGTCCGCCGCAGCCGTTCTCGGTTGGGATCAACAGTGCTATATGCCGCCCGGAGGCGCACCCGAACGCGCCGAACAACTCGCCCTGCTCGGAACCCTCGCGCACGAAAAGTTCACCGACGAGTCCACCGGTGCGCTTCTCGCCGCCGCCGAAGCGGAAGTCGCACTGCTCGACGACGGCTCCGACGAGAAACTGACCCTGCGCGTCCTGCGCCGCGACTACGATCAAGCGGTCAAGATTCCCGCGTCGCTCGTCGCCGAACTCGCCAAAGCCGAGGCACTCGGTCACGAGGTTTGGGTACAGGCGCGGGAAAAAAGCGACTTCGCGCACTTCGCCCCGACCTTAGAGAAAATCCTCGAACTATCGCGGCAAAAAGCGCAATATCTCGGCTACGAAGACCACCCGTACAACGCGCTTTTAGATCGGTACGAACCCGGCGCGACCGTGGCGCAGGTAGACCGCGTTTTCGCCGAACTGCGCGGGGGGCTTGTCGAACTGGTCGCGTACATCAAAACGCGCCCGCAAGTGAGCGACAAACCGCTACGGCGCGGTTTCCCCGAACAGGGTCAGCGCACCTTCGCCGAAGCGGTTATCGCCAAGATGGGCTTCGATTTTGACCGGGGGCGGCAGGATAAAGCGGTGCATCCGTTCTGTACGTCGTTCGGCAAAGACGACGTGCGAATCACCACGCGCTACGAAACCGATTGGCTTCCCGCCGCCTTGATGGGAACGATTCACGAAACCGGTCACGCCCTGTACGAGCAGGGCTTTCAGGAGAAAGACACCAATACACCGCTGGGGGGAGCGGTGTCGCTCGGAATCCACGAATCACAATCGCGCCTGTGGGAAAATATCGTCGGGCGAAGCCGCGCTTTTTGGGATATTCACTACGGAGAACTGCAATTAACGTTTCCCGGCGCACTTGATGATGTATCTGTAAACGATTTCTACCGCGCCATCAACAAGGTGGAACCGTCGTTTATCCGCGTCGAAGCCGACGAAGCGACGTACTGTCTGCACGTCATGCTCCGATACGAGATTGAGAAACGCATGGTGGCGGGGGAGTTGGCGGTCGCTGATGTGCCGGGCGCGTGGAACGCCCTGATGGAGGAGTACCTCGGAGTTACCCCCGATTCCGACGCGAACGGTTGCTTGCAGGACGTTCACTGGTCGAGTGGGCTTTTCGGCTACTTCCCGACGTATGCGCTGGGAACCATGCTCGCGTCGCAACTCTATGACAAGGCGACGGGCGACAATCCCCAAATCAAAACCGACTTGAACAAGGGCGAGTTTGCGTCGCTACTCGCATGGCTACGCACCAACGTCCACGCGCCCGGTCGTAGGTATTTGCCCGCCGAATTGGTTGAGCGGGTGTGCGGCGAGCCCGCGCAGTCGCGCTCGTACCTAAAGTACCTGAACGATAAGTTCCGGGCGATTTACGAATAGCGAAGGGGACAATTACCCGGCGTGTTCCACGGTGACGTAACCGCCGGGTAGAAGTTCGAGCGTCACAAGTGAGCCGCGCAATAGTTTCATTCCGATTAACGCTTGAGTACGTAGTGCTAAAAACGTCCGAACGGCACGCTCTTTGCCGTGCCACGAAACGATAACCTCGCAAGCATCGAGCCGAGATTCGCGCCCGTCGCCCAGTTCCACGATTCTGTCATCGAGGGGCGCGAAACGAAATCCGCCTGCAAGCGATACCGGAAGCATCAAAAAACCTGTGAATCCTGTATCCAAAACCGCAGGAACGTTTTCATTATGCTGACCGTCGCTGATAGTAATCTCCACAATGACTCCGTGTCCATCGGCATCGTATTCACCAAGAATCATTGTGCCTCTTCGCTATCTATATCAGCGAGCAGATGGGGGAAAGGTTTAGTGTGGTTCCTAAAGGCTCCGTTGCCGGATAGCCGATTCGCAATCCGAATAAGCGTGATGTGCCAAACCGGGCAATTGCTCGGTGACTAACCTCCAAATCATCCTCACCGCGGGGGTCATCTCCCATTTCAAAATTGCCGGTTTCCGGGTCTATAACAAGGTGCTTTCTTAAGTTCTCGCGGGTTTCCATCCGCTGACGCAGCCCGGCGTTGTACTACGCCTCGGCGCGTTCCCAAACGGTCGGGGCTATATCATACGTTTCTCCGGTTGCGGTTACCATCGTTTTGTGTTCCTTTCGCTTTCCCGTTTCTACTTTACCGCAAAGAGACCTCATACACGCGCAAGCAAGCGGTAAGGTTTGCCAGCGCATCCGTGCCGCCGAACGGGGGCGTTTCACCGTTCGTGAGAAGTGCCGCCAGCCGGTCGAAGCGGAAGAACGCGCCGGGTTCCCAATCGTGCCGCGTTTCGTCGGTCGAGGTTCGCACGATCCATGTCGCGTAAGCCTCTGCTGTGATCGTGCCGCGTGTGCCGATAAA
>JACMIU010000080.1 GCA_014380985.1 Armatimonadota bacterium
CGTCACGAGCGACGCGCCCGGTGACGGTCGCGGCGCGAACTGCGCGAGAAGCCACCGCGTCTCCGCATCGCGCCCGATAAGCGCGTTCGGCGCGGGCGGCAGATGGGTTTGCATCGGAACGCTTCGCGCCGCCATTGGGGACACTTGCGGAGCGGCAAAAAGGCGCGTGGTTTGCACACTCGGTTCCGCGCCCCAAGACTGAGTGCTATGCTCGGAAAAAGTGCGATACGCCGCATCGGCGGCGGCGCGGTTGCCTTCCGCGAGGTGCGCCTCGATACGAAGACGAAGCGCGGTTTCGCGGTGCGCCTCCAAGCGTTCGACGCGCTCGCACAACCGCAGGGATTTTTGTGGGTTGCCTTGCTCGGTCAGGGCGTCACGGGCAAGCGTTTCCAGCATCGTCAGAACGACGGCATGACGGTAGCGGCGTTCGGCGTCCAAACATTCGTCATTGTAGCCATCGAGCAAGTAACCGTGGTATAAATCGGTAGCGTATTCGGCGGCGTGTAAATCGCCATATGTTTCAAAGCGGCGGGCGGCAACATCGAAATCGCAAACATCGCACCGCACGGTTTCGTGCGACACGCAAAGCATCAATTCCTGACGGCTCGGCGATTGCAAAGCGTCTGCGCCCGCACCGAGCAGATCGCGCAAATCGGCGAGGGCGCGGCGCAGGTTCACGGCGGCGGTCTCGATGGTAGCGTCCTGCCAGATAGTTTCGGCGAGCAGAGGGCGAGAAACCGGCCTGCCGCCGCACACGGCAAGTAGAGCGAGTACGAGTACCGCCCGTCGGTGGCGCACCGGTTCCAACACATTGCCGCGATACACGGCGGGAGTGCCAAGAAGTTGAATCCGAAGTTCCATGGCGATACCTTTCCAAACCCTCTCTGCTGGTAACAGTATACCGATTCGCCCTCGAAAAGAAGGCGATTAAAGTAAAGAAACGTAGGAGGTGGGAAAGAGGCAAAGCCTTCGCTGTTTCGTCAGGTTTTGTGGTTTTTCCGACGCCGAGAAATCCCAAGGAAGCAGGCGAACGTACCGACGCATAGTAGTGTAATGGTCGTCGGTTCGGGAACCACCGTGGCGGCAAACGAGAGCGAACCGTTGAACGCACCGGCGCGACCGGTGGCGGGAGTGCCGGGATCGAGCGGGTTGCCGCGAAACGCATCAATCGCCAGAAAATACGTTCCGGCGGTGGGAAGGTTCCATGAGCCGCTGACAGTTACTAACTGGTTGTCGGTGTTCGCGCCGATAACTTCCGCCGAGCGCAAACCGTTGCGGTTCACGGTAGTCGTCAGCGAGGAAAGCAGAAAAAAATCCATGTCCGGGCTTATGTCGGTGTCGTTTGAAGTGAGGTCTAATACGCCGGGAGTTGTGACCGCGAACCGGTAGATAATATCCTGATCGTAAATCACCGTGTCGTTCACGGTGGAATAGGTATCAATGTTGTTGGACGCGCCCACGGTCGTGCCGGAGAACGCCAAAATGGAACCGGAGAGCGTTCCCAAATCGGCGTCGGTTTGCGCCCATGACGTGGTCGCAAGAAAAACAGAAGCAACGAGAAAATAAAACCGAATCATAGAAAATACCCTTCGATAAAG
Source organism: Armatimonadota bacterium (assembly GCA_014380985.1). Classification (GTDB taxonomy): domain Bacteria; phylum Armatimonadota; class Armatimonadia; order Armatimonadales; family Armatimonadaceae; genus JACMIU01. The sequence continues at coordinate 1,599 of JACMIU010000080.1, forward strand.
GTACGGCGATAATGCCGCCCTCCTATATTGTCGGTTGATTATCCCTTTAATCATCACGAAACGCAAACCGCTTTTCGATCGGCTTTATACCGAATACACACGGCACAAAAATTGCAAGATAATCCTTAACGTGAGAAACTATGTTGGTTAAGCCCTTACAAAAAAATGTCGAACAACGAATCATTGCCGGAGGCATCGTCGTTTTGCTACTGTTGCTTATCATCGGCTTGCTGGTTGGCGATGCCTCAAGATCACGGAACGCGGTCACAAATCGCGTCGAATACACACAAAAAATACAGCAATTGGTAGGTCGGGCGACGACGTTGGTATCCGATACGCAACGATTGGCACAGTCTTACAATGCGGATGGTAACCGGCAACATATGGAAACATATCATAGCAAGGTTGCCGAGCGCGATCAGGTGATCAAAGACATCGCTTCCCTCACTCAAGAAGATGACAACATTGCCGTCATGCTTTCTTCCTTAGATACGATGCTCTACAACACCGATGTTCGTATGCAAAACTCCTTTCCAAATCGTAGTTCGCTCGATATGGTTAAAGAGCATGAGGAGGTTCAGAGGGCGCAGGATCAGTTGGATCGTATCAGCAAAGAAGGAAGCCGTGTTTTGCTCGAAATGCAGGAAGCGCACGTGGAGAAGACGAAGAACGTGCGAATTGTTATCATCGTGCTGGGTGCCACCGCGTTCCTTTTAACCGGGTTTGTGATTGTCGAGGGCAATCGCGGGCTGAAACTGTATCGAAATACCGCGCTCCAACTACAGCGCACCGAGAACGGCTTGAACCACGCCCAGCAAATCGCCCATGTCGGCTCGTGGGAGGAGGCGGACGAGAACGGCGAAGGGCGGTGGTGGTCGCCGGAAATGTTCCGACTATTCGGCTTGCCCGTCGCCGATGAACCGCTCCCGCCCGACGATAGCACCGAACTGATCTACCCGGACGACCGCGAGGCATTTGAACGACTTTTAGCCGAGGTGCGCGAAACCGGTGTGCCGGGCGCGATGGAACTGCGCGTCACCCGTGCCGATGGCGAGATGCGCTATCTGGAAGTGCGCTGTGAACAGGCGATGCCCGTGGTCTCCAAGCGCAAGCGACTGATCGGAACCCTGTCCGATATTACCGAGGCGAAACACGCCGAGCAGGAGCGCGAATGGCTCGTACAGGAAGCGGAACGCGCCCGCGAACTTGCCGAGCGGCAAGCCGTGGAACTGGTACAAACCCGTGACGAAGCCGTCGCCGCGACGCGCATGAAGTCCGAGTTTCTCGCCAACATGAGCCACGAAATCCGTACCCCGATGAACGGTGTGCTGGGCATGACCGAACTGCTTCTCGCTACCGAACTGACACGCGAACAAAGCGACTACGCCGAAACCGTGCAACGCTCCGGGCAAACACTGCTCGCGCTACTCAAGGATATTCTCGACTTCTCGAAAATCGAAGCAGGTAAACTCGAAATCGAACGGCTTCCGTTATCCTTGCGCGAGACCGTGGAAGATGTCACGGTGCTTTTGCGGCAAACGGCGCATGGCAAGCATCTCGAACTCGCGTCGCTAATCACGCACGATATTCCGCACACCGTTCTGGGGGACGCGATTCGTTTGCGTCAAATCCTCACCAACCTGCTCGGCAACGCCCTCAAGTTCACCGATACCGGCGAAGTCATTGTTTGCGTCACGGTCGAGGAGCGCACCGACAAAGAAGTCGTTATCCTATTCGCGGTTTCCGATACCGGTATCGGTATCGGCGAATCGGCGCGGGAAAATCTGTTTGAAAGTTTCTCGCAAGCCGACGGCTCCACCACCCGTCGCTTCGGCGGCACGGGCTTGGGACTGGCGATTTCCAAACAACTTGCCTTGCTGATGGGCGGCAACATCGGTGTCGAAAGCACGGTGAACGTCGGTAGTACCTTCTGGTTCACGGCGCGTTTCCCCGTCGTGACAAATATAGCCCCCGTCACCGAGGAGGATGCCGCCGAACGCGCCATCCTATCGGGAAAACGTATCCTGATTGTGGACGACAACACGACGAGTCGGCGCATCTTGGAACTGCAATTAGAACCGTTCGGATGCGAATGCGTCGGTGTGCCGGACGCGGCGGGGGCGTTCACCCTGCTACGTGACAAAACGCAACCGCCGTTTCATCTTGCCCTGCTCGATTCGGATATGCCCGACATGACCGGAACCGAACTCGCCCGCACCCTTCGCACCGACACGACGATACCACCGATGCCGTTCATCCTGCTTTCCATTGGCACGGAGCGCACGGCGCAGGAGCGAAAAATGTTCGCGCAGATTTTGGCGAAGCCGGTGCGATTGGCACTGCTCAAAAACACGATCTCATGGGTTTTGAAAACCGGGGGAACCGTTTCCGAGCCGGTTCCTCTGTCCGAACCGACGCCGGTAGCAACGCCGATGGACTCGCGCCCGCACGTCCTGCTCGCCGAGGATAACTTAATTAACCAAAAAGTGACGCGCATTATGCTCGAAAAGCGTGGCTACAATGTCACGATTGTCGGCGACGGAGCCGAGGCGTTGCACCATTTGCTCGCTTACCCCTATGACGCGGTGTTGATGGACTGCCAGATGCCGCAGATGGACGGCTATGCGGCGACGCGGGCATGGCGCGAACACGAACGCGAGATGGCGGAGCCGGGGGCGCACCCCGCGCATCACAAGATGAGCGAGCGAATACCGATTATCGCGCTGACCGCCGGAGCGATGAGCGAGGACAAGAAAGCCTGTCTTGAAGCGGGAATGGACGATTATTTGACCAAGCCGGTCAAGGCAGACGATTTGGAAGCCATGTTGCGCCGACATATTCCCGCCGCCGGAGTGCCGCAGTAACGTCTACTTTTTGCCCATCAGCAACGCGCCCCCGGCGAGAAGCACGAAACCGGCGATTCTCCAAGCGTTAATCGGTTCTTTGTCGGTTCCGAGCCAGCCGAAGTGTGCCAAAGCGAGCGCGGCAACCTGTTGCCCGACCACGGTTGCCGCCAGAATCAGCGCGATATTGCCGCCCCCGGCGTCTTTGGCGAACACCATCACTGTGACCGCGAAGATGCTGAGAACGCCGCCAATCCATGCCCACCACGGCAGAGCAGAAACATCCTTCCATTCGTTCTTGCCGGTAATGCCGCTCGCCGCTACCGCGAACATGACAAGACTGCCAATCGCAAACGCGATAGCCGTGGTCAGTGCGGGCGAGCCGAGTGAATCTTTGAGGCGGGCATTGGTCGCCACCATCACGCCGGACGCGAGACCACCAAGCAAAACCAGCAGGGGAATGATTATTTTCACAGTGCGTTGTACCCGCATCCCCTATCGGCAAACCGAAAGCCCGCCCTGCGTCGGTGGCAACCGGCGTAGGGTGGGCTTTCGCCACTTTTCCGCGCTTAGTTCGAGCGGCGTTTGCGAACGTGAACCAGCGTTCCTGCCAGCATACCCAGTCCGATGAGGAGCGGCGTGGTCGCTTCGGGAACCGCGATGCCATTGATCCGATACGCGCCGCCTGCCGCACCGGGCGTCACGGCAAAGTTGGCGGCGGCGAACCCAGTATCGAAGCCGCCTAACGCGAGATAATAGGTCCCCGCCGCCAAGTTCGCGGGCGCGTTGATCAAGCTTGCCGTGCCGAGACCACTGTCATCGTCAGTGACGACTAACTGACCATTCGAGTTATACAATCCCAGCTCGGTGTCGAAACCGCTACCATCGGTATTTAACGAAAAACCGCCAATACCACTATAAACAAACGACTGCCAAACCACAGTGCTGGCGGCAAGTGTACCGGTGACGCTTCCGCCCGCCGAAAGGAATGCCGCCGTAGAGGGCGGAGGCGGGGGCTGTGAGCCGACAGCGGTAAACGTGAGAGAACCGTTAAACGCTCCTGCTCGTCCTGTTGCTGGGGTGGTCGCGTTCGCGGGAATGCCGCGCCATGCGTCAATCGCCAAATAATAGGTTCCCGCAGAAAGGATATTCCACGAACCGTCTGAACCAACCTGACCAAAGTTGCCAATGGCGGGGATGGCTTCGGCTTGTCGCAATCCGCTCGCGTTCACTGTGGTAGCGAGCGATGAGAGCAGGAAGAAGTCATTGTCTATTGGGTTGCCCCCGACATCGTTCGTGTCCAGAAATAACGAACCCGGTGTCGCTACGTTGAACTCATAGATGAAATCCTGATCCCATATCGCCGTAGCGTTTCCGGTTGTGTAGGTGTCAATGTCGTTGGTCGCGCCAACGGTGGTGCCGGAAATCGCCACGGGCGAACCGGAAAGAACGGTGCCGAGATTGGCATCCACTTGGGCATGGGCTACACCGGTCGTCAAAAGACCAACCGCGAGAGCCAAACGAAAATTACGCATGATAGCAATCCTCCAAAGGTAAGTTCCACAAGCCGGAACCGAATGTTTTGGTGTGATTTCGATTAAGGGAGTGTTAAGAGCCAGTATACCGGTACTTCTGTGGATTAAAACATTTTTTTGTTACGAAGATTTTCAAAGGGGGGCAGGGGCTAAGCCGCCACGGTTCCGGTAGTCGGTTTGGGCTTCTTCGCGCCGTACCAGAGCGTCAGCCCGATCAGCCCCGCAGTCACCAGTGCGCCGGTTTGACCCACCCCGGCGCGGTCAAAAGCCAGCATCAGAAACAGAAGCGCGAGGTACAGCATCGAGAACAGATACATTCCGAGCGTTTCCGTGCGCTCCGACGACGCGAACAAAGTACAGGCACGGTAGACCAGCGCGACGTTCAGCACCACCGCGACGCCGACGTACCACGACCCGACCAGCCCCTGCACGAGCGGCAGAAGCGACACCACCGCCGTCAGCACGGCGTACAGGGCGATTTGCAAAACCGTGGCGGGAACGCCCGATACCACCGGTAGCATCGGGATTTTGGCGCGGGCGTAGTCGTCCTTCATCAGGATGGCGAGTGCCCAAAAATGCGCGGGCGTCCAGACAAAGATAATCGCAAACAGCCACCACGCCAGCGGCGACAGGGTTCCCGTGACCGCCGCCCAACCCACCAACGGAGGAAATGCGCCCGCCGCGCCGCCAATCACGATATTGTGCCACGTGCGCCGCTTGAGCAAAAGCGTGTAGATGTTGACGTAGAACACCAGCCCGGCGAGCGATAGAAGCGCGGTCAGCAGGTTCGCGCCCGCCCATAACACCGCGAAAGACGCCACGGCAAGCGCGAACCCGAACCAGACCGCCTTGCTTGCCGGAATCCGCTCGGTGACTAAAGGACGGTGCGCGGTGCGCTTCATCATGCCGTCAATATCACGGTCAACCACCATGTTAATCGCGCCCGCCGCGCCCGCCGACAGATAGCCGCCGACCATCACCGCTACCAGTGGGAGCCAACCGGGAAACCCACCTGCCGCCATAAACATCGGCATTACCGCCGTGACTAAAAGCAAACTGTTCACCTTCGGCTTGGTGAGAATCAGATAATCGCGCCACGTTGCCGGGGCAATATCGGCTTCGGTCGGTGCGGGGTTCGGCGACACCGTTTCGACGTGCGGCACACTTGGCGCGAACGCCGCCGCCGC
>JACMIU010000744.1 GCA_014380985.1 Armatimonadota bacterium
GGTGCGTCTGGTCAAAGGCGATGTCGTAGTTGTCGTAGGTGGATAGGAATCGCCGCGTGTGTGCCATCATGTCAATCGCGGGAATAAACACCGGGCGCGGCATAAGAATTGGACTATTGGTCGCTTGCATGAGGTTCGACAAGCCACCTATGGGCGTCAACAGGAACTCCCACGGTTTATCGTCAAATACTCCGTTCACCATAGTTCCCTCCTCGAATCCCTCAGACCGCATCAAGCCAACGATAGAGGGTATGCCACCGAAACGGGGTAATTGAAAAACCTTTGCTAAGGTTTGTTCCAGAGATTCAAAACTTACTTCACGACCTTCGGTTTGTACATATTGCACCGCGTACAAAACTTTCATCAGGTGCGTTTTGCCCGTGCCGATTTCGCCGACGAGGATATTGACGCCCGGCGAAAACTCGAAACGCGCTTCGGCGAACGCGGTGAAGTTCGTCAGCGTCAGCGATTCGTGGTGCGGGAAACTCATGACCGTATTATCGCATACAATTGGGCGACACGTCACCTGCCTGAAACGGTATACTGCAAGTCGTGAACCTTTTCGCCGACGACCCCGAAATCGCCCCCGCGTCCCCCGTCGCGCCCCTGCTCGCCGACCCTGCGTCAAAAACTTCGTTTTCGCCGGATGCCCCGCTCGCGGCGCGGATGCGCCCGCGCACCCTTGACGAAATCGCCGGGCAACGCCATCTGCTCGCGCCGGGCAAACCGCTTCGCCGCGCCATTGAACAGGACGAACCGCGTTCGGCGATTTTCTACGGCCCGCCCGGCTGCGGCAAATCCACCGTCGCGGCGGTGATCGCGGCACATACGCGCTCGCATTTCGAGAACTTTTCGGCGGTCACGGGGGGCGTCGCCGATGTTCGCAAACTGATCGAGGCGGCGCGGCTCCGCAAAAAGGCGAATCCCCAAAGCCAAACCTTGCTGTTCGTAGACGAAATCCACCGCTTCAACAAAGCCCAACAGGACGCTTTTTTGCCGCACGTCGAGAGCGGCGCGATAACCTTAATCGGGGCGACCACCGAGAACCCTTTTTTCGCCGTGGTCGCCCCGCTTCTGTCGCGCACCCGCGTTTATGCGTTTGAAGCACTCGCGCCCGATGACATCGGCGTTCTTGTTGACCGCGCCCTGTCAGACGCCGAACGCGGTTTAGGCGGGCGCGGCATTTCCCTCGCGCCAGACGCCCGCGATTACCTCGTCGGGGTGTCGGGCGGCGACGCTCGCGGCACTCTGAACGCGCTGGAACTCGCCGCTTCCCAACAGGTTGGCGACCTTTCGGGAAGCGGAGAAATCACGCTTGCCGCTTGCGAGGAGGCGGTGGGCAAGCGGCGCATCGCCTACGACAAAACCGGCGATATGCACTACGATATTGTGTCGGCGTTTATCAAGAGTATGCGTGGTTCCGACCCCGACGCGGCGGTGTATTACCTCGCCCGAATGCTGGACGCCGGAGAAGACCCGCGTTTTATCGCCCGCCGATTGGTGATTTTCGCGTCCGAGGATGTCGGTAACGCCGACCCGTCCGCGCTTCCTTTGGCGGTCGCGGCGTTCGACGCCACGGAGAAAATCGGCTTGCCGGAGTGTGCGCTGAACCTGTCGCAAGCGACCATCTACCTCGCCTGTGCGGCGAAGTCGAACGCTTGCACGGTCGCCCTCGGTCGCGCCCGCGACGCGGTTCAGAACGCGCCGTTCCCCGGCGTTCCGGCACACCTGCGCGATGCACACTACGGCGGGGCAAAGGCACTCGGTGCGGGTGCGAACTACCAGTATCCGCACGATTTCCCCGGCGCGTTCGTCCAGCAGGAGTATCTGCCGCCCGGCTTGCCCGCGCCGGAAACGCGCTTTTACGAGCCAACGGAAAACGGCGCGGAAGCGGTGACAAAGGCACGACAGGCGGCGCGTTGGGGGGTTAAAGCCGCGTAATCCAGTCCACCGCCTCGCGCAAATCGGCGCAAACGAAATCGGGCGGACGTGGGAAAATCGCAAGGTCGGCGGCGACTTCGGGGCGACCGGCGAACTTGCCCGATAACACCAGCACGAACGCGCCCACCCCGGCATCGCGGGCGGCTAAGGCGTCGGTCTCGGTGTCGCCGACAAACACGCTTGCGGCAAGGTCAAGGTCGAACTCGCGGGCGGCGGCGCGAATCATGCCGCCCGCCGGTTTGCGGCAATCGCAACCGTCCTGCCCGTGATGAACGCAATAGTATGATTTTGTGATGGTTCCGCCCGCTTCGGACACGCCCGCGTGAAGCGCGGCGTCCACGGCGTCTAAGTTGGCTTGCGTCATCAACCCTTTCGCCACGCCTTGCTGGTTCGATATGACGAAAACGGGAAAGCCAAGCGCGTTCAGTTCCGCCACCGACGCGCCCGCGCCGGGAAGTAGTGCGAGTTCGGCGACGGTTTTGACGTAATCGCCGGGCAGGTAGACGTTCAGCACGCCGTCGCGGTCGAGAAACACTGCCGGAACCGACATTATGCGAGCAGTCCTTTGATGCGGTCGCGCAGGGCGGAGAATACCACGTGACCGAAAACCATGTGCAAGTCCTCGACCTGTTGCATATTGCGCCGGTGTACCACGACCGGGTGCGTGACCATCCCCGCGAGTTTGCCGCCGCCGTAGCCGCAAAAGCCGATGCTGACCGCGCCGACTTCACTCGCAACTTCCACGGCGCGAAGTACGTTCGGTGAGTTGCCCGACCCAGAAATCGCCAGAAGCACGTCACCATCCCTAAGCCATGTCCGCGCCTGTCCGGCGAAAACGTTGGCGAAATCAGTGTCGTTGCCCCACGCCGTCAGAAGCGACGGCGAATCGGTCAACGCGATTACCTCGAACGCCTTGCCCGAATCGAGCAGAACGTTCTTCGAGAAGTCGCAAACA
>JACMIU010000745.1 GCA_014380985.1 Armatimonadota bacterium
CGACGAGATCGGCGACGCGCTCACCCTCGCGCCCGACCGCGTGAACGAAATTATGCGTGTCGCTATGGAGCCGATTAGCCTCGAAACCCCGGTCGGCGACAAGGACTCGGCGCAACTGCAGGACTTTATCCACGCGCAAGGAACATCCGCCGACGATGTGGCGGAAAACCTGATTCGCCGCGAACAGTTAGACACGGTTTTAGCGACGCTGACCGAGCGCGAACAGGAAGTAGTGCGAATGCGCTACGGCTTGGACGACGGTTCGCCGCGAACGCTGGAGGAAGTCGGCACGTTCTTTCAGGTCACGCGGGAGCGCGTCCGGCAAATCGAACTACGGGCAATCAAGAAACTGCGCAGGCTCGGTTCGCTCGACGACATCGAAAATCTGATTCCCACCGCCGCCACCGAAGACGACCCGGATGACGATTTAGAAACGGACAAATAAGCGTGCGCGTTTATGTCACCGGGGCGACCGGGTTTGTCGGGCGGGGCGTTGTCACCGCGCTATCGGATGCCGGGCATTCGGTGGTCGGTCTGGTGCGCGGGAAAGCCCCCGCCGCGACCGGCAACGTTGCCTATGTTCAAGGCGCGATAACCGATACCGCGCCGGAGTCGCTCGCCGAGGGCATGACCGGTTGCGACGCCGTTATTCACCTTGTCGGGATTATCGCCGAGGAACGCGGCGCGGGGCAGACCTTTGAGCGCGTTCACGTCGGTGGAACCCGCACCGTGATTGAAGCGGCGAAACGGGCGAACGCCGGGAACACGCGCTTCGTGTACGTGTCGGCAATCGGCGCGGATTTGAGCGCGAAATCGGAATACTCGCGCACCAAAGCCGAAGCCGAAACTATGACGCGGCAGTCGGGCTTGCCGTGGACGATATTTCGCCCGTCGCTGATTTTCGCCCCCGGCGCACAGTTCCTCGCGCAGATGGAAGACTTGATACAAAAGCCGCCGCTATCGCCGTTTCCGCTCCCGTTCATCCCCGTTCCCGGCGACGGGCAGAACCGCTTCCAACCGGTGTATCTCGGCGATTTGGCGCGGTGCATCACCGATTGTTTGACCAATCCTCAAACCGCGAACACGCTGTATTCCATCGGTGGCGCGGACGAAACCACGTTTAACGAACTGCTTGTCGCCATCGCCGCGAAGTTGGGAGTCAAAAAGCCGTTGTTCCACGCGCCGATGCCAGTGATGTTCGCGGCGGCGTCGGTGCTGGAGTCGGTGCTTCCGCGCCCCCCGATTACCACCGACCAGTTGCAGAACTTGGGGCGCGACAACGTTTGCGACAACGCCCCGCTCCGCGCCGCGTTCGGAATCGCCCCACTCGGATGGGATGCCATCTTGTCGCTCTGCTACCCCGACCGTTAGAGTTACTGTCTAAAGATATTTCACATTTCGCCGAAAATAGAATCCACAAGAGGATTGGTAGCGGGTGGTGGTGAAATCTCTGGTATTGGTCTTCCCGCACGAAGAATCGCCTCGTTTGTCCCCTATCCGAAAGATTTCTATGCGAATTATAATCAAACCCGTTGGTGCCATCGTCATTGTCTTCGCGCTCATCGCGCTCGCCGGAATGCTGTACGCGAAATCGCGTATCTCCTCTCCAAAATCCGCTGCTCAGAAATCCGGTTCGCCCGTAAGCAAGTCCGTCGCCAAAGCGGAAAAATCCACGCCGCGCAAAAACAATATCAACTCTACCGTGATTGACCCGAACGCGACCAAATGGAAGTTGGTCACGCAAGCCCCCGCCGTCGCCGCGATGACCGATATTCTGGTTTCCGAACTGCCGGGCGACAATAAACACGCCGTTCGCTTGATAGTGGATGAGGTAGACCCGGCGAAGTTCTGGTGCGCCCAGATGATCAAGGAAGTGCCGCAAGACGTGCTGTCCGGCAAAAATATGGTGGTTCACTTTTGGGGACGCTCGCCGAAAAACACGTCGGTCTGGTTCATTTTCGAGGAAGGCAAATCGCCGCACGCCCCCGAACTTCAGCAAAAGGTGACATTCACGCCGGAATGGAAGCAGTACAAACTGCCGTTCCGCAC
>JACMIU010000081.1 GCA_014380985.1 Armatimonadota bacterium
AACGGCTCATCGTCCCACTGCCAAGCCGCGCCCAGCACCGCGTCGTCAAACGCCGAACCGTCGCCGACTATGCGCCCGACGACGCGCTTGACGCCTGACTTTGCCACGGCTTGCGCGAGTTCGTCTAAGCGTGCCGCAGTCAAAGACGGGTCGCCGGACCCGCGCAGGTACAGGTTGCCGGTGAGCGTGCCGGAAGCGTCCGGCGCGGCGTCCGTCAGAAGCGCGGTGCTGTAGGAAAAGTTCGCACCGAGCGTTTTCAAGGCAACCAACGCTGTGAGTATCTTCTGATTCGACGCGGGGACGAGGGCGAGTTCGGGATTTTGCGAATAAACGACCTTGCCGGTTTTGAGCGAACGCACCAGCACCCCGACCGAAGCGTGTTTGAGTGCCGGACGCGCCAGCACTGCCGCGACTTTCGCGGTTGACGGAGACTGCGCGGCGACAGGGGACAGGGGAAGGGCAAGCAGGGCGCACCAAAACACGAATCGGGATCGAGGCATAGCGGTATTGTAACACGCCTACCGCCGGAGGGTGATACCATCTTACGCATATGCCGCCCCATTCCGACCGACGCGCTCTGTCTTTCGCCGTTCTCACCATGGTGACATGGGCGACGGCGGGCGTTTTCGTGCGCCTTCTCATGGCGCGGCTAACCGGCGCCGCGCCGTTTCAAGCGTTCGCCATCATGGGCGGACGGCTTTCGCTCGCGCTGTTGCTGCTCTCCGTGCTGTTGGCTATTTTTCAGCGTCAGCAATTGCGAAGCGAAGTTCTGCCCGCGCTTCGCCGCCGGGAAACGTGGATAGCGGGTGGTTCACAGTTCGCGTATTACCTGCTTGCCGTTTGCGCGTTCACGTTCGCGCCGATTGGCGTCATCGCTTTGTGCGCCTCGACCGCGCCGCTCTGGGTACTTCTGATTCGCGTTTTACGCGGCGGACGAATCGCCGGGGCGGAACTCGCCGGGGCAACGGTCGCACTCGCGGGCGTTGGAGTGATTGTGCTACCGGGCTTGCTCCGACCGGTGGCGAACGATCCATTCCCGCATACCGTTTGGGGAATGGGTTTGTCGCTCGCGTCGGCGTGTGTGACCGCGCTTTACGCCCTGTTTCAGCGTCAGCAAACCGCCCGCAATACGCCGACCGATCCCCGCGCCCTGTCCCTCGTCACGTTCGCGCTGGGCGTCCCGCTCCTATACTTTTTTCGCCCGGTTCCCGCGTCCGAACTGATGAGCGGGCAAACCGTCGCCCTATTCGCGGGCTTCGCCGCGTTCGCTACGGTGCTACCGAACCTCGCGTTCGCGTGGGCGTCGCGGCGGTTGCCGCCCGTTTCCACCGCCACGGTCGCGCTTCTGCTTCCCGTATTCGCCACCACGTTCGCGGCTATCGTCTTGCGCGAAACGCCGCCATGGACGCTGCTCCCCGGCGGCGTTTTGGTGATGCTCGGCTTGTGGTTGATACTACGCCCGCCGCGCCCCGTGCTACAAGGCGATTCGTAGCGTGGCAACGTTCGCGCTTTGCGGCACATAGGCATTTGCTCCGCCGAACCGCCACCGTGTCACCTCCACAAAATAACACGCGCCGGACAGGTGAATCGAAACCGCCCCGAAACCGCGAGTCGTGTGCAGTGCCAGCACATTCGCGCCCTCGGACAGTTCCGCCTCGAACGCGCCTCCGTGCCCCGCCTCGGCGAGAACCCCGTTTGCGTAGACCGTTACGTCGCCGCTTGCTCCTTCCACGGAAACGATTGCGCTTCCGGCGTCGGGCAGTTCGACCACGGCACGATACCAACCGGCTTTACCGACCGGCACTTCGACTTCCTGCCACGACTCGTCGCTAAACTGCGGGTTCGCTTGCGGCGGCACGTTTGAAACTTCCGGCGCGACGACGTTGATTTCGGTTAGTGCGCCCCCCGCCGCAAGCGCGAAAAGCGTGTGCGTTCTCCCCGGCACAACCTGCACCGTCGCGTACTCGTCGCCGTGTTCGGTCACATCGTCCGCGCCGATAATCACCGGCGCGTTGTCGTCGTCAGGAAAAAACGTGCGCCCGGCAAGTTCTGTAGACAGCGCGACGATTTGCGACGGCGGCGCGGCGTCGTACACCTGCGGTGTGTCGGCGAATGTCAATGTAACCGCCGTGCCGCGCTCGGAGCCATGAAACAGAACCACTTCGCTCGAATCGCCCGGCGATCCGTACACGTAGATTCGCGCCCCTTCATAGGGCATCGGGCGAATCTGTGCGGCTAAAACGCGGGCGTCGGACTTGACCAACCCCACATACGACGCTAAAAACTTGCCGCCCGCCACCGGCTCCCCGACAGGCGCGTCATGTACATACGCCCAAACCGCCCCCGGTGCAAGCGTTATCTCCGGCAGAAACGGTGGCACGTAGCCGTCTATCGTTTCATCAGGCGAAGGGTTTTCCACAAACACGATGCCGCCGTTCTGCGCGGTCACGGTCTCGGAAACGTTCAAGCCCCGGCTTGCCTTCAGCCCGGTTTTGCGCTCGCCGGTCAGCAGGATGTGCGCCCAAGTCGCCGCCCAAAGTGCCACGCGCCGTGCCGCGAACCGTGCCCCGGTAAACGGCGCGTCGCCGAATCGGTAGGCAGTAGTGCCTCCAGCGAAAGCGCGTAGCGCGTCGCTCTCGATGTCGTTAGGGACATCCACCGGTAGCCCCATCGCCACAACCGCCACGCCCTGCCGCTCGCACTCCGCGATAAAACCAGCGTTGGTTGTGTCCGTTTCGATGGTGTTTATGCCGCAACGCTTCGCGGCGGCGATTCGCGCCGCCCATTCGCTTTGCGGAACGTGGTCGGGGGCGATAACGGCGGACAGGGTAAAGGACGGCATGATGCGATTAGTATAGCCGATTTCGGACGGTAAACCGTCCGTTCGATTTAACAAAAACTTCATGTTCCCTTAACATTCGCTTAATGCTCTCTTATTGTTCGACGCGCATACTGTCGTCAATTCTGTTTGTGTCAGGAAGGTTTCCCGTTATGCGTCTCCCCGTTCTAATCGCGGTAGCAATATCGCTTACCGGCGTCGCGGCAGTATCCGCCAACGCCGCCACGTTCACATTCGCCAGCACCAACCCCGGCTTTTCCTCGTTCCTCCAAGACAACGACGTTTCGCCCGCGCTCAATTTTTCCACCACCGACCCGTTCACGCAGGTAGACCTGCTGACTGACTCGTATGGTGACGCCGTACTCGATGGCTTCGACCCGACCGTCGCCCTGTTCAACGCGACCACCGGTGAGTTGCTCGGTCAAAGCGCAGATGTTCGTTTCGACGCCGACCTTTTCAATGATTTCCTATCGGTCGTTGTACCTGCCGGAAACTACTCGCTCTATGTCACGCAGTACGACAACTTGGCGGTAGGACTGAATCTGGCTGATGGCTTTACGCGCTCTGACCCGTCGGAAAACAACTATACCGGCGGAACATTCGCCGACATCAACGGCGCAAATCATACGGGCGCGTGGCGCGTCAATGTCGTCACCGTCGCCGTTCCCGAAACGCCCTCCGTTCTGCTCTCGCTACCCGGTTTGATCGCGCTCGCCGGAATCGCCCGACGCCGCAACATGTTGAAAGGCAACAAAACCAATGGATAAGAAAACTTTAACCGCCGTGATGCGCGACCCCGTTTCGCGCCGTGAGTTTTTAAGCGCGGCGGGTATGACCACCGCACTCCTGCTTGCCGGTCAAGTCGCCGCGCAAGCACAGGCGAATAACTCCGCCAAACTGCCGTCCGATCCGTTTACGCTCGGCGTCGCTTCCGGCGATCCGCTCCCCGGTGGCGTCGTGCTTTGGACGCGCCTCGCGCCGAACCCGCTCAACGGCGGCTGGGATTCGACCCGCTCTCGCTCGGTGCGCTATCAAGTCGCGCTTGACCCCAACTTCCGCCGCATCGTGCAACAAGGCGCGGCTCTCGCCTTGCCGCAGGAAAACCACTCGGTTCATGTTGAACTGCGCGGTCTCCAGCCCGCATCGGTCTACTTCTACCGCTTTATCGTGGACAACTACACGTCGCGTGTCGGACGCACCAAAACCGCCCCGGCGACCGGCGCACCGACCGATACCGTGAAGTTCGCGTTCTGCTCCTGCTCCGACTACCAGAACGGTTTCTTCGGGGCGTACCGGGCGATGGCGAACGAAGACCTTGATTTCTGGATTCACCTCGGCGACTATATCTACGAGTACGACGCGAAGAACAGCCGTGCGGGCTACAACCCGGCAACCGACGCGCTGAATACGCGTCAGCACTCGAAAACCGACGCGCAAGCCACCCCGACCTCGACCGGTTTGGATCAATTGACCACGCTGACCGACTACCGCAACCGCCACGCGCAGTACAAATTAGACCCCGACCTGCAACTTTTGCACGCCAGTTCTGCGATGATTTGTGTGTGGGATGACCACGAAGTCGAAAACAACTACGCGACCGATATTGACGACGCCGAAACGCCGTTCACCCCCGCCGATCAGTTCCTGCTTCAGCGAGCGGCGGCGTACCAAGCGTACTACGAGAATATGCCGATGCGACGCGGCTACGTGATTACGGAAAGCAACGGCACACCGCGCTGGCGTGACGCGCAGTTATACCGCAACCTCCAGTTCGGCAATCTGCTTTCGCTCAATATGCTCGACACGCGGCAGTACCGCACCGATCAGGTCGTTCCCGCGCCGATTCCGAACATCGGCGACTTTTCCGCCGCGCTACCGGCGGGCGGCAACCCGACCGGAACGCTTTTGGGGCAAACGCAGGA
>JACMIU010000746.1 GCA_014380985.1 Armatimonadota bacterium
CTTCTATGGCGTCACACGCGGCGACGATCCCGTTCTCGCCACGTACCTGCTCCCCTAAGATGGCGGCGCGTTCGGCGTAGCGGGTGTCGGAAAGAAGCGTTCGCAGTTCCCGCGCCACGGCGGGCGCGGTGTACCGGTAGCGCGATACCGTGCGGGCGACGCCGCGCCGGACACAGCGGTCGGCGTTATCAGGCTGGTCGAAGCCGTGCGGCACAATCAGTTGCGGTCGTCCGGCGCGAAGCGATTGCCCCGTGGTTCCCACGCCCCCCTGATGGACGAGAACGGCGCACGACGGAAACAGTTCGCTGAACGGCGCATACGGCACGGCAAAAACACCGTCGGGAAGGGACGCGGGAACGTTCGACGGGTCTTTACCGGTGAGTAGAATCGCCCGCGCCCCGACCATTCGCGCCGCCTCCGCGCTTTCGGTGAAGAAGTTTCCTGCGTCCATCACCGCCGCCGAGCCGAGAGTAAACACAATCGGCGCGTCGCCCGTCGCGAGAAACGCCGCTATTTCGGCGGGCAGTCGGCTTCCCGCCGCAAGTTTGTCGTAGAAGCAAAAGCCGGTTTGCGTGGTGTTGGGAAACCAGTCCGGTTGCGGCGTTCCCAGCACCGAAGAGAACAGCGCGAGTGTCCCGAACGGCGATGCTCCCGCGAAAAGCGGGTCAGCGTCGCTACGCGGCAAACCGATTTCGACACGTAGTTCGCGCACGGCGTTCGTCCAACCGTAGCCGACGCGGAGCATCAGGCGGAGAAGTTTGCCGAAGTTCGCCGCGCCGAGAAGCGGTTGCAACCGCGAGATAAACGGGGCTTGCGGGAACACAAACGGATCGTGTGCGGACATCATCGAACCCGGCGCGAGCGCGACTGAGACCCACGGCAAACCGCGCTTTTCGGCTAATAAGGGCGCAGCAAAGGTCAGTGGGTGAGTGACAAACAGGTCGGGGCGGTGCGCGTCAGTCGCCGCTTCGAGGCTCGCATACGTGCGGCGAATCGGCTCCGCGACCACGGTCTGCACCAGAAACTGCGCCCCGCCGTGCAGGGCGAACGCCCGCCGCGTGAACGATTTTTCGTCGCCGAACTCGTTCAGGTCGGGCGCGACCGGATGAAACGCGATACCTTCGGATTCGATTTTTTCCCGGTAGACGCCATGTGTTGCAAGGAGCGGGGCAAACCCACGTTCGCGCAACCCGATAGCAAGGGCGAGGTACGGGTGCAGATCGCCGAGCGAACCGAACGTAGTTAGCAGGATGCGTTTGCTCATGGGAAGGCGGAAGGCGAACGCCCCCATTCTACCGTATAACTTCCCTATGCGAGAAAACAAGGACAACCGGCAAGATAAGCGCACCGTGGAAGCGCGGCATCTGCTTCACCTGCCCGACATTACCGGCGACCGGCACATTATCACCGTGGACGCCGCCCCGGCTTACGACGGCGGCATCGTGATACTTTCCACGGAAAACGCGCCCGATTACCGGACACAGGACAATATGTTTGCGAAAGCGCAAGGTGACAAACCGAATCGCTTCCGCGTAGATTATTGGACGCCAAACGCCCTGCAAACCATCGGCATCGCCGAGACACCGAACAACTACCATTCGGCGCAACCGCTAAACGGCGGCGAATGGCTTTTGACGTGTCATCGGGCGCGGGGTAGCGAATCCAATGGCGTAGTGTATGGTGAAAGAGGCGAACTGGTGCGCTCGTTTTTCCTCGGCGACGGAATCGAATCGGTGCAAACAACGCCAAGCGGCAAAGCGATTTGGGTTTCGTATTTCGACGAGGGCGTTTACAGCGGCGGCACGTTGGAGCATAACGGCTTAGTCTGCTTCGACCGCGAAGGAACCCCGACGCTTCGCTTTTCCGAATTGCCGCACGGCGACTTAACCGTTCCCGTGATTGACGATTGCTACGCACTCAATGTCGCCAGCGACACCGAAACGTTCGCGTACTATTACACCGATTTTCCTCTGGTACGAATCGCAAACGGCGCAGTCACAAGCGTTCGGGATGACCTCAAAATTGCCGGAAGCAAAGGGTTCGCCGTGTTCAACAACCGCGCCCTGTTCGGCGGCGGCTACGGCGAAACCGACCGTGTGTACCTGCTCAACCTGAGAAGCGAAAAAATCCACAAGAAAATCGCTCATCCCGTCACCGAGAGCGGCGATGCCCTGACCATTACGGGCGCATTTGCTCGCGGGCGGTTTTTCTACCTGCGCTCCGGCGACGACCTGCACGTTCTCGAACTCGATTACGACCTATAAAGCGTCACGATGCACCGGCGGCGTCCCAAACCGGGGGTAGCGAGGCGCGGCGGTAGCCGTCCAACCGGCGAATCTGGTACACATACCGTCGCTGTTCGGGCGTGAATGGGCTTTCCTCGGCGAAAATATCCTCGTCGTCTTGGACGGTGTAGCCGATGCTTTCCAAAAGTTCTTTCGGCATATACCGGTTCGTCACCGTTACCTGCACCACGTCGCTCGAAAACACCGATTCGATGTCGCCCATATGCTCGCCGCCATGCACGAACGGGTAGCCGACCGAGTGTTGCCCGTACTCCTGAAGCCCCCCGCGAAACTCGCCGATGAACTCCGACTTGCCATACGTGCCGTCCGCTTCGCACTTGCGCCGCCGCAACTCGTAAAACGTGACCCGTTCGCGGACGTTGAAATCTTTGACCAGTTCGCTGACCGGGGCATCGTGGATATTTACTTCCTCAATCAGCGCGATAGTGGTGTCAATCGTACTCGTGGACGCGCCAGAAACTACCTGCACCAGTTCGTCCAACTGCGTTTGGTCGCGGAGCAGGTCGCGGGCGATTTCGGCGATTTGCTCGCGGCTCAGACCGGCGAACGTTTTCACGTAGCGGACACGACCGGGACGGTCTTCGAGGTTGATGTTCGGAAATCGGTCGTTGCTGGTGAGCAGGTAAACGCGGCGGTGTCGGCTTTTGTACACGCCGTCAAGGAGCGACAAAAGCCCCGCCATCTCGTCCTCCTCGCGGGAACGGTACAGTTTCTCAAACTCGTCAATGAACACGCATACGTCCTGCGGCACGGACGCAATAAACGTCGGCATTTCGGCAAAAAACGCGCCGACCAGAATCACCGGAAGTCCCAATTCCTCGGCAATCAGTTTCGCGGTAAACGTTTTACCGGTTCCGCGCGCCCCCGTGAGGCAAACGCCGAGCGACAGCAGAGAACTTTCGCGGTATGTTTTCAGCACCCGGTTCTTGAACGCCGTTTCCAGCCCGTATACCGAAGACGGCATCTCGAAACGATCACTGACCCGCGTCACATACAAGCCGGTTTGCGGATTCAACACCAGTTGATAAATGCCGCAGGGCAGTTCCGCGACATCGGAAGTCGCATCGGCAAGCCTAAAATCCGCGCCGCGTTGTTGCCAAATCATAGTCGGTAGCCTTCGTTCACAGTGTACCACAAGCGAAACCGCCCAAACTCGACATAACAAAAAACGCCGCTTTTCACGAAGAAAAACAGCGTTTGCAAGAATATGTCACCTCCCGGGCTCGAACCGGGGACACATGGATTTTCAGTTTATAGGTCAATTTTGAGAGGAAACGGTCAATTTCACGGTCAAAACTCTGTTTTCGGCACGTGCGAAACGTGCGTAGATTACTACTGTAAAAACGGTTCCATTTATCCCCGATTCACGGGTATATAGCC
>JACMIU010000747.1 GCA_014380985.1 Armatimonadota bacterium
ATGTCGCGGCGAGTATCGCCGTGAAATCTTTGCGGGCGTTCCAGCGTCTCAACGTCCCGATTCTCGGCGTCGTGGAAAACATGGCGTACTTCGTCGCCCCCGATACTGGCAAGGCATACTATATCTTCGGTCACGGTGGCGGGGCGACGGCGGCGGAAGAACTCAAAGTACCGTTCCTCGGCGAAATCCCGCTTTCGATTGCCGTGCGGCAAGGTTCCGACGACGGCGAACCGGTGCTAATCTCCGATCCCAACGGCGAAATGGCGGGCTATTTCCGCGAGGCGGCGGGGCAACTCGCCCGGCAAATCGGGATTCAGGCGCGGCGATTCCAACCGCTCTCGGTGATGTAGGAAGAAGTCAGCCACGAAGACGCAGGGAGCAGATGTCGCGCTCTCCGTGACTAAGTAAAAAATCGGAAATACATTCCATTATTCTTGTGCCGTCAGGCTCTCGAAATCCGTCCGAAATAATAGAATGTATTTCCGATTTTTTACTTACCTTTGACGGTCGCGTTACAAGCCGTCTACGTTTTCGTAGACCACGCGGAAATCGGTGACAAACTCTCCTACGGCGCGGTTCTCATCGTAACGCTCCGGCACGAACCGCACGTTCTCGCCACGCACCACTACCGCGCTACCCGTGACCGATTCCACAATGATTGTGCCGCCGCGTGGCGTCCACATACCCGTAACGGGGTTGCCGTATGTGTCCACACCAACGGGCATACTCACCGCAGTGAAAACAGCCGGCATAAAACGGGGACCATCCGGTTGCCCGTATCCCAATTCGTCCGGTACGGTTTGCGTTTCCGGTGTCAAGCCGTCCGGGTCGTTGAAGCGTGCCCAGCCGAGGGCAACCCCGCCGTCCGTGCGCGTTCCCGAACCGAGACCGGAGCGAAACTCGTATGTGTTACCGTTTTGATTCATGATTGCCGCCTGTCGGACGGGTAGATCGGTTAGTCTTTCCGCCGGAACATTGCAGTCCGCCGAGCGCGACACCACGTTAAAGTTCGCCGCACCGCGTGTGCTTGGCAAGGGCGTGGCGGAGGGCAGGGGAATCAGAGCCGGCGGCGACGAAACCACGTCCGACATCACGGTTCCGGGAGCGGACTGGGGGATTCCGGCAATCCCCGTGCCGCCAGCACCGCCAGCACCAATAGCAATCCCCGCGTCGCCGGTGCTGGTTAGCACCTCGTTTATGGCAAGGTCGCGCACCCTATCACCGGTTCCGCCGCCGCACCCGGCGATGGCGAACGCGGCAAGTGACAGCGACGCGACTAAAGCGGGCGAAGCGACGCGGCAAAAAACAAAGCGATTCATGGTATCTTCCCTTCGTTTGCGCCCGTTCCGCGCTTATCGTGTCCGCGGGCGATCTTTGTGTCGTAGTATAGCACATTCAGGGGCATACGGACAGGTTCGGTCGGCACACGCGAACGCGACCGGCGCACCGGTGGTAAAATAAGCGTATGCTACGAACCAACCTATTACACCCCGATATTCTACAAGCCCTCGCCTCGGCGGGACACGGCTCGCAAGTGCTGATTTCCGACGGCAATTTTCCGCACACGACCGGCGCGAACCATTACGCGAAGCGCGTGTTTCTGAACCTCGCGCCGGGACTGCTCACCGTGACGCAGGTTTTGAAGGTCATCACGGGTGCGATTCCAGTCGAGTCCGCCGAAGTGATGCGAACGGCGGACGGTTCCGAACCGCCGATTTGGGACGAGTTTCGCGCCCTTCTCCCCGGCTTAACGTTGCAACCACGAGAGCGGTTCTCGTTCTACGAAGCGGCGCGTTCGCCCGATGTGTGTTTGGTGATTGCGACCGGCGAACAACGCATCTACGCGAATATCCTGCTCACTATCGGCGTTGTCGTTTAGTCCGGCGGCAGACGTTGCAGAATTGCCCGCGCCACCGGCACGGCGGTTTGTGCTCCGTAGCCGCCGTTTTCGATAATCACGGCGAACGCGACCTTCGGCGAATTAACCGGCGCGAACCCGGCGAACCAACCGTGCGACCGTTTGTCGAACTGGTCGTTTTGCGCCGTGCCGGTCTTGCCCGCCACCGCGAACGGTAGCCCATCAAAACGCCCCGCCGCCGTGCCGGTTTGCGTCACGCTTGCCATCGCTTCCGCGAGGGCGTTTGCCGCGTCCGGCGTCATCACCTCGGTGGTTTTCGGGAGCACGGATTTTTTCCACGTCGGCGCAAATTGCTTGCCGCCGCTTGCCACCGCTTGCGCGACACCGGCGATTTCGAGTGGGCTTGCCAGCATCTCGCCCTGTCCGAAGGCGATTTCGGGAAGCGCGGCGTCGAACTGTGCGGCGGTCGGCAGTTTTGCAAAGCCGAACCGCGCCGCCTGTGTTCGCAAATCTTTCGCACCGAGCCGAATCCCGGCGCGGGCGAAATAGACGTTGCACGAGTCCACGACCGCGCCGCGCAAACCGATTGTGCCGTGGGCGCGTTCGCCTTCATCGTCGGCGATTCGGCGACGCGAATACCGGGCGTTTCCGATTGCCCACCGAAGCGGCGTCGCGTGGTTACAGTCGGTCGTAAACCCCGCGTCGCTTCCCGCTAAAAGCGCGGACGCCGTGACGATTTTGAACGTCGAGCCGGGCGGGTAGAAGCCGTTCACGGCGCGGTTAATTAGCGGGAAGTTGCCGGAGTCGTTGCGGTTCATCGCCGCCATTTGCGCCGCCGTAACGTTGTTCGGGTCAAAGGTCGGGAGGCTTGCCGCCGCAAGCACCCCGCCGGTTCGGGCGTCTAAGACCACCGCCGCCC
>JACMIU010000748.1 GCA_014380985.1 Armatimonadota bacterium
GGCGTGATTTCCGTCGCCACCGCTACATCGCCGGGCCATCTATGATAATGGGTGTGCTGAAAAGGCTATTTCGACGAGCAGACGTTTTATCCCTGATATATTTATGCAAATTGTTAACTAAATACCGATTTTCTCCGACATCGCTGTTGTTATACATCCGTGTCAAGTAATTTAGCAGGGTCAGTATCTTACCATCCTCATCCCGTATCGGATCGCTATACTGCACTTCAAGTAGCACATCCGGCATTTCTCGCGTGGCTTGCGCGGAAGGCATTTGAGCAATAGCATCGCGCTTGATACCGGGTATCTTCTTGTCGAATAACAAAGTGCGCCAAGCGCGGCGGGCAAACTCCGGTGGCAGAGTGCCAATGTCATACGCCATTGTGCGAACGGTATGTATATCGGTCTCACGTCCCAAGCCACGGTACAGTTTTTCGACCCGCAATTTCATCTTTTCCGAATCCAGCGGCTTTACAGAAAACGGTACTTCGACCACCTCTCGTACTTTAGGATCGTTGCCTGAGGGATAAGGACGATGTTTGGCTTCTGCGTTATTTCTGTGAGGTATATTCGTGGACAGGCGTAGTGTGTAATCACCAACGGGAAGAGACAGTGCAACATTTTGTCTGTAAAATCTCGAATCTCTTTTTACCGCTACGCCTGTGTTTTCTCCATAGGCAGGTAAACCTTGCCTGTTTCCCACTCGTCGCCAATCTCCATCAAAACCGCCGAAGCGAGCCGCAAGCACGATGACTCCGACACAAAGGAACCGACCACGCGAAAACGACGGCGCAACTCTTTATTGACTCGCTCCAAACCGTTACTGGTTCGTAAAAAACGCCGTTGACTTTCGGGCAAAGAAAACACACTCAACCCTTCAGGAATCGATCTTTCAAGCCAAAGCGACAATTTAGGCGCGGCTTCTCCATATTCTTTGACTGCTATTCGTAATTGTTCTTGTGCTATCACCAGATTAGGAGCCGTGAAGATGGAGCGAATCTTCGCCGCAACTTCATTTTTCATTTCCTCCTTAGGTACATAAGCCTGAGCGTTCTGCTGTAAATGAAACTGACACCTCTGCCAAGTCACACCTCCGAAAACTGCTCGCCTCGCCGCGCCCACTCCGCTGTGGTCGTCGCTCGTTATCATCCGAACGCCGCGTAAACCACTCGCAACCAGACTCTCAAAGAATGCTCTCCAATATAATTCCGACTCGCCCGCAGAGACAGAAACGCCCAGAAGGGAACGCTTTCCTGCTTCATCCATTCCGCTTGCGACTAACACGGCGGCATCCTTAACCAACCCGTTCCGCCTTATTTTGACCCAGATCGCATCACATTGCAGGAAAAGAATCACTCCCAAAGGACGTTCGCGCCATGCCGTTAAAACCGTATCCAATTCCGCGCGGGCACGGCTAACAGTCATCGAGGAAATATTCGTTCCGCACAACGATTCAAGAGCGGCGGAGACACGCCGCGTGGATACTCCCTGCACGTACATTTCGGCAAGGGCAACTTTTAAGGCTTTCTCTGATAGTAGTGCCGCCTCCAAACTCTGCGGTCGAAACGGCTCGCTTGTCCCGCGCACTTGCGGAATCGAAATGCCTAACTTCCCCAAAGCAGTAGAAAAAGCGCAATCCTTAAAGCCATTTGTCTGCCCGTTTCGCTCGTCGCCCCGCTCGTAAGGCGCGACACCGATGTGCTTTTCCCGCTCGAACTTCATTGCCGCGTTCAAAAGCATGGTCAAAACCTCCGCAAGCGGGTTGTCACTTGTGCCTGTCAAAAGTGGCAGCAAAGACGCCAATGCGTTATCCTCGCTCCGGTGAGCCATTTCTTCGGTTTCTCTTTCTTGACAATCGAAAGATTCGAGAAATGGCTTGCTATCCCTGCAACCCTACTTTTACAGACAAAATGTTACACTACTACCAATTTCCAAGAACTCGATTTCATATCGCTCGGCAATGCCTTCACAGATTTCGACCAAAGCCGCGTCTACATAGGCACTTTCGCGGAGCGAAATGCCGCTTTGGCATCAATAACAGAGCGACGATATTTCGTCGGGCAAATAAAGTGATACAAAAGCACCGAGACATTGTGGGTTTTGCGGATGAAGCGGCTCATGCATAGAGCATACCGCGCCAACGTTGGAACTCACGAGACAAGACAAAGCAGGACTTTAGCGGGGCAAGCCCCGCGGAATCTACCCAATTACGATTGACAAATGTTAATACTCCGTCTAAACCTGTAAATGGCTTATCAGTAAAGGTGCAACAGATGTCCACGGCTTTCCCCGCAGTATCCTTTGAAGAGGCTGTCCGCGAGTTCGTTCTTCACCTCGAAGCGACCCGTGCCGCCAAGAGCGTTTACCACTACCGCGTCCAACTCTCGATGCTCGCACGGCGGGCAGAAGACAACGAGGTTCGTTTCGGCGGCTTTGGCAAACGTCACTAAGTGTAATATCCTATTGAATATCAAACATTCTTCGTTCCCTCCTTCTGCCAATCCAGGTACAAGGGGCGCAGTTTCACGCGGGCATCACGAGTCGTAAATTGCCAGTTCACCTTGCCTTGCAGTTCATTGCGGGCGATTTCCCAAGCACTCACCTGTACAATAATGTCCTCTTTGGCTATACGACGATTCAAACACAGCCTCTGCATCACGGACAATTCTATTTCGGCGATATTGAGCCATGAGCCATGTTCTGGCGTATAGTGGAACTCAAAACAGTTCATCAAACGGTACGCTTCCACCGGATCAAACGCCATGTAAAGTGACCACGACGCGGCGAAAACTTCGTTTTGACTGATATGCGTGTTTAGATTATCAAGCGCCATCACGATCTTGTCCGCGTTCGGGCAGAGCTCATCGGAAACCCGCGCCGAAGCGATAACACGAATGCGCTGATGCTTGGACGAGTTTCTCATCGAAGGCATCCCGACCAACATTGCGTTTCTGAAAACCATTCTGGACGATCCGCGCTACTTGGGCACGACGTTTCCACGGCGTTTCTGCGTCCTCCGGGTCGCTCACGGTTCCCATGTACGCGAAACCGTTCCGGAGAAGCACGGTCGTGGACGCGCTTTCCTCCGGCAGTGTGCAGGCTTGGACACGCACGGAGGGGTCGGCGGTGTGCGCGATTTGAACCAGTTGTGCCGCTATGCCGGTTGCGATGCCCTGCCCCTCGAAAACCACGAACGTGTGGTACGCGATTTCCACCACGCCACTCTTCGGCGGCGATTTGAACCCACCAACGCCGACCGCCGACGCGTCCCGGAACGCGAGATACCCCGTCCACGGTGACACGAAACCGACCTTACCGTACAGTTCCGTCATCGTCGCCCGCATTTCGGTCGCCGCTTCGGGGAGTTCTCCGCACTCTTCGTCAACCGTGCCGTCGCGACGGATTTGCGCCAGTTATAGATTTGTCATGCGTTTCGTTACCAGTTAATCGGGTAAACGCTAATCCCGGTGAACGCGCCGAACAGCGTGGTGAATCCCCCGCCCAGCAAGTCGCCCGCGATTAGCCCCAAGAAGAACGGGATGAACATTTTGTACATCGGTTGCCCGCCGTAGCGTAGCACCAGCACTTTGAGGAGCCACGCGATAAAGAACGGGAGCCACGTGCTTTGCATCGTGCCGGTGTTCGCAATCGCGTAGCCGACCGGGTGCAGGGGCCACCAGACGAAATACGTTCGCATCAGAATCAAGCCGGTGGTGACTAAAAAGCCGGTGGCGATTCCGCCGAGGGCGAAGATGTCCGTCTTGACCGGGTTCCGCAGAAGTGCCGCCAAGTTGTCGAACGGCACACGCCCTTGCGAGGTGCGCCACGGCTCGGCTTTCGCTTCCGCGCCGTACAGATGCCAGAGCGTGAGCGCGATAGCGAACGACGCGATTAACCCCAATACCGTGCCGAGGCAGATAGCCCCGAACAGTCGGCGGCGCGACACGCCCACGGCGTCCGCCATCTTGAAAGCGTCGAAATGGTGCGGCATCGGCATACAGCGCATATCGAAGTTACCCACGGCGGGGCGCATAAACGCCAGAACGGTTAGGTCCGAGGGCGTCAGGAAGCCCGTGCCGAGGGTGCGCGTCATCAGGGCGTTCACGTCCACTTCGGGTCCGAAAAGCCACGCATTGCCGGTTTCGGCGCGGATGCGCGTTGCCGCGATCATGTACGTTAGCGCGAGAACAATCAGAACCACGGCGATTATCGGTTGCATTCCCGCCGCGACGCAGACACCGATCATGACGCCCATCGCACACAGCAAGCCAATCGCCGCCGCCCGGTACGTCAGTGGTTCGTCGGTATCGTCCAGTCCACCGGGTTCGCGGAAAATAGATTTTGCCACTTCCTTCAGGTAGCCGCGATTAAGCCAGAGCGTGACGATGGTCAGTGCGAGGAACGCGCCCGCGCCCTGATGCCCGATATACGGGAACGTCGCCCGTTGTGCGCCGGTGATGGAAGCGTCGATGTTGAACGCCGCGCCGAATACCCGTTCGCCTTTGGTGACGAGGTAGAAGAACCACGAACTGAACGTGACATCCACGGGAATCAGGTAGGCGATGCCGATAACGAACGGATAAAACGACAGGTTCAGCGGATTCAGCGCGTTCCACGGCGTATCCGCGATATTCTGCGCGATATTCGTGTCGGCTCGAAGCGACACATACGGCACAGCGGGCGCGTTCAAGGCAACGGTGTTCATCACGGCGAACGCGAATGGAACCGCCGCCCCGAACCAGAAAAGCGCATTTTTGAAGATCGGTACTTTGTCCTCGCACAAGGCGAGTGGCAGTGCCACGGTCGGGAACGAAAGCCGTTCGCGGTCTACCCACGACCGGCGCAAAAGCGACGCAATACACAGCGACGCGAACGCGAGTGCCAGCATGAACGTTATCCACGTTCCCATTTGCGGCAACCACAAGCCCCACGCGACATCCGCCTTGCCTTCGTAGAAGCCTTTCAGCGCGACGGGATCGGTCTGCGCCATCCAGTGCGGCACGAAGCGGTGAAACAGGCTTGCCCAACCGTTGGCGTCGGAGGCGTAGTGCCACGCGGCGACCACGGTGGGCATAATGAAGTGCAGTTGTCCCGACGACGACAACACCGCCGAGGTCGTCACCATGACGTAGACCACGAGCAGTTCCGCCCCGGTCATGGCGATACGCGGCAGAATTGCACGGGTCAGCAGGTTGATGCCGGTCAACACGAACAGAATGGTGAACGAGCCTACCGGGGTCGAGGTCGCGGCAATCGCGGTATGTCCCTGCCGCCCGCCCATAATCAGTTCGGCGTAGTGAATCCACAGGTCGGCGGCAATCGTGAACAACAGCCCCAGTAGCACCGAGCGGAGCGTGACGCCCATCGCGGCGGTTCGGGAAACGGGCTTCGCGTCCGGCGGGGGTGTTGCCGCTTCGGGCGTGGACGTGTCGTTAGAAGGTATTGGCGTCGTTGTCATCGCTACCGGACATTATACGGCAGGTTCGCCCTACTTCGCCGCAAGTAATCGCTCGATGCCACGTTCCACGAGCGAGAACCCGCTACGACCCGCCGCCCGTCGCCGCAGTTCGTGCCCGGAATCAAACAGGTAGTAATAGGGCCAGTAGCCGGTGGTCTCGAACCGTTCCGCGAAAACGCTGTTGCTGTCAACGGCGCACGGTTCCGATATGCCGAGTTCGGAAACCATGCGCCCTATCGCGTCGGTGTCGTTATCGGATTCCATGCGCGGCAGATGCACGGCGACAACGTAC